>WAML01000101.1 GCA_015522345.1 Desulfurococcales archaeon | reverse complement strand
CTATATAAACAACGGCTACTTCCGTTCATGGGACTACGATCCTAGCCATAAACTAGCTATATATAGAGACTACTATACTGTAGTATATGATAATAATGAGCTTCCTGATTTACCGAAGCTTTCTACAAACACTTTAACAATATATGATCTATCATTTAATATGTGGTATTCTATGGCTAATCTCAATGTTGATGAAACAATAATATTTGAAATAGCATTATTTGATGGAGGGAACACATGGAGTTTCATAGACTTAATAGCAAAGGCTGATGGAAGAACTTATGTAAGACTAGCATTTGACAACTTAGAAGTAGATCTTGGGGTAAGTTACCTAGATCCTCATAACTATAAAGTTGTCTTTAAACCGTTTTCTCCTGGAATAGTTGAAATAAAGTTCTTTATTGATAATAGACTAGTATTTAGCTATAATACGACAAAGGTGTATGACTGGATAATAGCTAATATTTGTTTTGGAGTATGGAATGAAGCTTCTATGCATGAAATGTACTTGGATAAATTAAGGGAGTATATTGAATGGATCGCCTATGGTAGCACTAGTCTTTATGAAGAATTTGATGACAAGGATACAAGTGTTTTTACATCATATATTGTAGAGAATACTTCAGCGATAACTGGTTACCCAGTAATACTATACGATGGATTAATGGGATTTGGTATAGAGAAGTAAGTTCTTATTAGTTAAGTAGTAGTTTAAACACGTACTTTAGACCAAGTATCTTCTTGGTGGCACTAACTACTTCCTTAATAATCTCTATAATTTTTTCTGCTCCAACTATGTGTTCTCTAAGGCTTTCAAAACTCCATTCATAGTCTAGTCCGCGTACTAGAACTAGTCCTAGAGTATTCTCTAGAGCTATAGATGTTAGAGAGCATAGCGAGAAAGCAAGGTTTTCTACATACCTAGTAGCGTTTGTTCCATCAACTGTTTTCTCTATAAGCGGCTTTATCCCATAGGAGCCACGAGCTATATTTACTAAGCCCCATGGAGTAAATTCTTTATCACATACTATTACAGCTACTTTCTTACCAGCTCTATTACTTACATCTATGGATATCTTCTTAGCTAGATCATCTAGGTCCTCGGGTACTAAGGCATATATTCTCCTCCTTGAATCAACTAGTCTCGCACCAGCATTAGTGTAGAGCGTCCCGTTTTTTATAGTAATTAATAGTGTTGGCGGGGCACTATCTAGTGTGATTTGGGCAGCTTTATTACCTGGTCTTAGTCCATCTATGCTTAACAATTCTTTCTCAAGTAGCTTCCTATAGGGTATAGCCGCTATTACTCCATCACTTTCTCTGTAAACTAGTTCAACAAACCTAGGATCGAGGCCTGTTTTACTGGCGATAGTTAACGACTTCTTTTTAGGTCTTATAGAGTTCAGTTTCAGCAGCAAACCAAGTGATCTAGAAATAACTTCTATGGGGAGCAATATAATGTCTTTATCTTCAAGCCTTACTTCTTCTCTATTAAGAGAATCTATTATTAAATCGATAATACTCTCGCCTGGAAGAACTTCTTGAAATCTAATACTATATACTACAAGCTTCTTTGCCAAGAAATACCACCACTAGAGTACAAGCTAGTGCACGTATTAACCGCTCTAGAGACACTATTATACGATCTACTACCATCTCTTAAATAGACGAATATATACTTCGTCGACTAGAAGATATTATTGGATAGAATAGACTATGTGATGAAGGCGCCCTATACTAGAGCTCTACAGCTATGAAGAAGATAGCCGGAACTGATGTTTCATGTTAAACCTATTTTGCTAAGTCTTACCACTAATGCTTGCTCCTTTTAATGTGGTATAGTATCAATACAGTAGTTAATAGAATGACTGTTATTATTGTAACGAGAACGTATTGTTCATATATATTTTGTGGTATTGATGTTTTAACTGTACTTGGTGTTGTAGTAGTTTTACTGGATTCTTTTGTTGCACTTGTTTTAATTGTTTGTTTTTGTGCAGTTGATTCTGGTGACGTGGACGCTGTAATAGTTTTTGTTTGTATAGTGGTTTTTCTGGATAGTGTTGTTGTAGCTGTCTTGTATTCTGTAGTTGGTGTATGTATTGTGGTGGTTGTCTTGTTTCCCCTTAGTTGCTGCTTTATTTCTTTTGGTATACTATGTATTTTAATTAATGTTGTATTCTCTATTGTATACACTATTGCTTTCTCTGGATCATTTGTTGGAATGTATATGTAGAATTTATCGGTGTTGGTAACTAGTATTGGTGTATTGTTGCTCCATTTGTAGCTTACTAGTGTTGTAGTATTTGGTTTAGCCATTAATACTATGTAGTGTAGTTGCTTATTTATTGTAATATTTAGTCTCACAGGTACTTCTACAGGATTACCCCATAGATCTGTTTTTGTATTATTAATTAAGTATGTTGTCTCATTAACTGCTATAACGTCTATTTCTCCGGTTGCTATATCTACTGGTGTATAAGTATATGTTCCATTGGGGTAGAGTATGAGTATTAGGTAATGGTATTTTCCTTTGGCTACTCTTTCTGCATCTACGTTCATAGGCGACCAATAGAGTGGTGCTCCAGCACCACCTGTTATAATGTATTTTGTGTTATTAACTGTTGTTTCTGCATATCCGTGCCAGTGTCCTTGGAGAACTAGAGATACATTGTATTTGTTTATTAACTGAAGCAGAGTATTCATGCGCTTTACTCCATCACGTAATTCGATAATATTATGTTTTACATCAGGGTATAGTGGGTGGTGGATAACAAGTATTACTTTCCTGTCTTTGACGTCTTTAAATAAGTCCTTAGCTTCATTATTGAATCTATCTAGAGGCTCGGCCTC
The DNA here is from genome assembly GCA_015522345.1 of Desulfurococcales archaeon. Taxonomy (GTDB): domain Archaea; phylum Thermoproteota; class Thermoprotei_A; order Sulfolobales; family Desulfurococcaceae; genus WAML01. Next base: position 1,173 of record WAML01000101.1, on the reverse strand, counting down.
TACATTAATGAATGCTATTCTCCACCCAGGTATTTCATCTACATAATAAAACTCTGGAGCAACTCTTTCAATCCAGTAATCTAGCTCTCCAGAATAGAGGTCATGGTTTCCAAGGCAAACCCATACATTCTCTAGTCCTTTCAAGCTATTAATGAACTCGTCTATTTGCTCTCGAGTCCCACGACCAGTATGGTCGCCAGTACCTATAATGGCAAAGGGCTTAACAACACGGACTTCATCGATAATACGGTAATATACACTAGGCAACTTAATACTACTAGTATCACTCGGTCTATTATCGCCAAATACGATAAGAAAATACCATGGCAAATTATCAGGAACAACTCTATAAGTATGACTATACAAACTGCTTCCATAGCCCAGAAATGGTATGACAGCGATAATTACTAATATAAGCGCTAGGATACAATGATAGCCTTTCACTCTATGCCCACCAACTTGAAGTTTAATCAATACATATAGTAGTTAGTAGAATAAAAACATCTGTGTCTCCTATCATGTACCTCTCTTAGAGATAATAAACGTTTTATATAATTTCGCTAGTCATTACTTTTCTACAATAGGATCCGGGTCATAACATGATAGCTCATAGAGTATGGCTATAGATGCATGAATTAAATCAAAGAACATTGGATCCAGGCATTCATTCCGAGCGACGGAGTATATAATATATCTTAATTTAATCAGTAGGATATACGGCACGTATGTATTCAAGGATTAACTGTATAGCATTTAGTACTCGGTGAATAACTTCATAGCCGTAGCCACAAGATTTCAATATAAACGATAACTCTATAAGAGCAGTCGACGATACATGCAGTAATACTTTATTCCTTCTAGTTTTCTCTAGTACAACCAGAAATCATTTGTAGTGTTTATCTCTAGTGTTTAAGGCTATTAAAATCTATTAACTCAGTGGTCAATTAATAAATAATACATCTTCATAGAGCTTCCATAATACCGCCTTTACTGTAAATTACAGAACTAATTATATGAATTAGAAGATTTTGGTAGCTTTACTTACTATAGGGCGTTAAGGGGATGAAACAATACCAAGCTAAAGTTATCTGTAAATCGTGGTGGCCGAGTCTGATTTGTACATGCAGTAGAAGTGATTAGGTAGAGCCTTCTCTATTATCGATAAAAGACCTT
>WAML01000100.1 GCA_015522345.1 Desulfurococcales archaeon | reverse complement strand
GTTCAGCGTCTATGCCCCAAGATTCATTAAGGTGTCTTGTAGTATTGAATTTCTCTGCTCTAAAATAGGGTGTTATTTCGTATACTTTAGGTATACTCGCCATAAGTATTTGCTTATATAGTTGAGGACTCTGGCTTAGGTACGCTTTGTATTCGAAATACTCTATTGGAAACAACGTTGCTCCTCCTTCAGCACCGGCAGCAACAATTTTTGGCGTATGTACTTCTAGAAATCCTCTTTCTTCAAAGAATCTGCGTGCTGCTTTAAGAATTAACGCTCTTATTCTAATTATTGCTTTTTCTACTGGATTTCTAAGTAATAAATACCTATACTTTATTCTTGTATCTAAGAGAGTCGGTACTTTACCTATGGTATCTACTGGCAGAGGTTCAAGAGGTTTAGAATACACCTTCACATCTTTAACTACATACTCTATTCCTCTACGACTTTTTTGCTTCGGAGAAACTTCTCCTTCGAAACATAGTGCTGTACCTATGGGCCATTTACTTGCTTCATCAAATAACCGTGGCTCGCGCTCTTTTTTGAAGACTATTACTACTGGTTTTAAATGACTCGATGTACTCAATTCTATGATGAGTACTTTACCTATTAATTTACTACGTATTATCCATCCACATATTCTGGCCATGGAATCTAGCCCCTCTCTACTTGAAAAGGATAATGTAGTGATTAGAATAAAACTCTATCGAATTAGAAACATTAGTATATAGATAAATTAGGTAAGCTAATACACTATATTCTCTATCCTAGGGCTTCATTATAAAGTATATAAGACTAGAACATCAATATATATTTATGGCGGCCAATCACCCAGCGCCGCTAGCCACCCCGGAACCCGGGCTAGGAGTCCAGAACACGACAATGACTGAATGAATGTTTTGGACGAGGCCTGGGACAACCACTGGCTAGCGGCGGCCCTCTGGGCGGGCCTCGGGAGTGGTTCCGGGGTACCCGAGGCCCCTGGGTGGGCTAAAACTATTCTAGTCCCCTAATATCTAGTTTCACTCATCTTCTTTGGTTTATAAAGGTTGGGTTATGGTATATCTCTTAGTAGTCTCTTCCTAGCTTCTTCGACAAATATTACTATATGCGGTATAGTTATTGATACCAGTATTTCTCTTAGAGCTAAAGGTGATGCTTCCAATAGCCATGGAATAGCGTATATTGGAAGTATAGCAACTGCTAAACCTATGAAGTACGAAAGTATATGGTATTTATTCCTAAACAAACCTATTTCTAAAAGGCTCTTGTTCGGGCTTCTCATATTATAACTATGTGCTAGTTCTCCTACCGATAATCCTACATACGTTGAAGTACTCATTACTACATGAGAAATGTTCGCAATATACCCTATGAATCCAGATAATAGTGCTAATACTACTCCTATGTAGCCTAAGTAGGTTAAGCCGGTTTTTCCTAGAAGAGGCTTTAATTGATTCGGTTTTATCTTCATTATATCTGGTTCAGGCGGTTCTAAACCCAATGTTATCGCTGGTATTGAATCTGTAACTAAATTTATCCATAAAATCATTGGAGGCGTCAATATTATTTCCTCCAATAGTAGTATGGAGCCTAGTATTAATAGTACTTCAGCCATATTAGCTGACAGGAGATAGAGCGTGGCTTTCCTAATATTATTGTAGCCTGTCCTCCCTTCTTCTATAGCGGCTACTATGGTTGCAAAATTATCGTCTTCTAGTATTAGGTCTGCGGCTTCTCTAGCTACATCAGTTCCTCTTAAACCCATAGCAACTCCTACATCGGCTAGCTTTAAAGCAGGTGCATCATTTACTCCATCTCCAGTCATTGCAACAATGTGGCCTTTTTTCTTCAAAGCCTTCACTATTCTTAGCTTATGCTCGGGTGATACTCTAGCAAAAATAGCTACATCATCTATAATTTCCTCTAGTTCTTCATTACTCATTTTCTCTAATTCTCTACCTGTAACTATCTTCTTTCCTTCAATAGGTAATCCAATCATTTCAGCTACAGCTTTAGCTGTTACAGCGTGATCCCCGGTAACCATAATAACTTTTATACCAGCATCTAACGCCTTCTTTATTGCTTCAGGAACTTCTGGTCTAGGAGGGTCAATTAATCCTGTTAAACCTATGAATACTAGATCTTTTTCTAATTCTTCTTCAGATCCACTCAATACTTTATATGCAAAAGCAAGTACGCGAAGCCCTTTTGAAGCCATTTCTTCAGTTCTAGCCAGTATTAACTCTTTGTACTCAGGAGTTAATTCTACAATAGCTCCATCTTCGAGCATAACATATTTTGATTTCTCAAGTATAACTTCGGGAGCTCCCTTGCTGTATAGAAGCAGGTTTGCACTCCTTTTTACAATAACACTCATCATCTTTCTTTCACTGCTAAAGGGTATTTCCTTGGTTCTAGTATACTTATTACGTAGTTTATCTGGATCTATTTTTGCCTTATATGCTAGAACGTATAATGCAGCTTCTAATGGATCACCTATAGGCTTAGGAGGATTTATACTATAGTCTACACTTGCATTATTACATAGTACAGCTCCTTCAATGAGATAATCTAGTATAGGCAATTGGCCATATTCGTATTCTTTACTATTGTATTTTATGGATCCTTGTCTAATGTAGCCACTTCCTGTTACTTCAATGTATTTGTCTCTAGGTATCCATATAGTTTTTACAGTCATTTCATTTCGTGTAAGTGTGCCGGTTTTGTCTGTTGCAATAACTGTTACTCTTCCAAGAGTTTCTACTGCACCTAATTTCCTGACAAGAGCTTTTCTCCGCGCCATTCTAGTTACACTAAGGGCTAGGATCATCGTTAAAACTGCAGGAAGCCCCTCAGGTACAGCTGCAACAGCTAGCGCTATACTTGTTAAAAGCGCTTCTATAGGGGTTGCTATACCGAGGAATATAACTAGGATTAATACTATGAATGCTATACCAGCAATTACCCCCCCTAATTGTTTTGCTAAACGATCCATTTCTATGTGTAAATGGGTTCTTTCTTCTCTAGAGGCTTCAGCTACAAGAGAAGCTATTTTACCTAATTCTGTAGACATACCCGTTGCTACTACAACAGCTTTACCGCTTCCCCTCACTATATAGGTTCCAGCAAAAACCATGTTGATTCTATCTGCTACTGGAGTATCTTCTTCAAGTACTGTATCAGCTTTTTTCTCTACAGGCCTACTTTCTCCAGTTAACATAGATTCATCTACGTATAAGTCATGAGCTTCAATTAATCTGCTATCAGCAGCAACTCGATCGCCTTCATTGAGTATAAGAATGTCGCCAGGAACAATATACCTAGAATCAACTTCAACTATCCGCCCATTTCTAAGGACTTTAGCCTTAGGTATAGTTAACGACTTCAGTTTTTCAAGGGCTTTTTCAGCTCTATACTCCTGTATTACACCAGCAGCTATCATTATAGCCATAATCGCTAGAATACTTATTGCATCTCCCATCTCTCCTACAATAATGGCTACTATTGTAGCGAATAATAATAAGATCATAAATAGATTAGTTATTTGCTCTATAACCATTTTTATAATTGATTTACCGGCCTTTGACTCAATTTCATTGAATCCATATAACTGTATTCTTCTATCAACTTCTGTTAAACTTAGTCCTTTTTCAAGGTCAGTGTGTAATGTTTTAATAACTTCTTGAATACTCATGGAATGCCATGTGTTCTTGGCTGTTTTGCTGGTTCTCCTGGATGCCATGTACTTCACCATGTAATAACTACTAAATGCTTCTATGAAACGAGTTTTAAATAAATTATTTCTAGAGACAATATCTTAGCAATAAATCTGTTGCATTACCTCTTTTTAGCGTTTCCAGTAATATAGTAGAAGCTACTGTATAGTTTAGTATAGGGGTAGTTACAGTGCCTAAAAGAAAAAGAACTAGAAAGACAAGGACTCTCGACGACTTCTTTAAAACGAGTGGAAAAGGAAAAAGTGTTTCCAAAGCTATTGAAGAAAGAGAACATGATAGACCACGGTCTACATTACATGCTTCATTAGATGAGCAAAAACGGGTAAGTAGTACAAAGAGTTCTTCCAAAGGAAGAGATGTAGATGTATATTCTCTTATTGAAGAGCTCTTAAATAGCATCATGACAAAGAAAGAACAACCGGTTATAGAGGAAACTTTAGAAAAAGAAGAGAAAGTCAATCGTGGATTAATGGAAACAAAAGAACATTATTCAGAAATAATAGAACAACAAGCAAAAACATCGCTTGAAATATCTAAACATATTCTCCCTACAGGTAATGTATTAAGAGAATTATTAAAATTACCTGTAGGACCCGAGAGAGGTATTACCTGCGATAACAATGGAGTATGCAGTGATGGAATAAGTATATCTCAAGTATATGTTGATAAATATGGCTTTAAGAGACAAAGAGGCTTTATTAGAACAACACGAATTCCTGTTTACGTAGATTGGATTGTAGAAGAGGCATTGGTGTCTAAAGTATTGCCTACAGCATATAAAGTTGAGACAAATAGAGGTTCTATAGCTCTAGTGCCCAAGGACTTTTTATGTGAATTAGACAAAAGATATGGTGTATTGCTGAAGAACTACGACTGTAGTAATTATAAAGTAGCTGTAGATTATGTAAAGAAAAAGAAGTGAAATTTGTGTTTAAAAAACATTATTATTTAAACGATAGTATATGGTTTTAGGTATAGTTCTGGAC
>WAML01000099.1 GCA_015522345.1 Desulfurococcales archaeon | reverse complement strand
CCACCAGCATATGTATATGTTTCATCAAGAGCTATTTCAGGCGTTATACTTACTATAACCATATCTATACAAACCCCCTTTACCAAGAGAATACATGGCGGCTTAAGATTTAATATCTACCATACTCTATAGAAGGGTATAAACTATAAATGTACCCCTTAACTATCTATTCATTACCCCGTTATTTCATATGATACAGGTATATATCTCACTCTACACCCTATGCTACATAGTCTCTTATGTAGATCAGCTATTCTATTTGAAGAACCTGATACAATTAATGTCTCAATACATTTTCCGTGAACATGCATATGGTTGTACATAGATACAACGTCTCTGTACTCCTCAAGTGTATTAGCTATATCTATGTGGTTCCCTCCTACAAGAATCATTAATCCCGTACATCTATGTGGAACTAGATAATGTAGGTGATCATGTATATACTCCTTTAATGCATCAACGATTATACTTGATCTATCTATATTCAATTTATTAGATAGCTCATCTAATTTATCAGCTATGTCAGTTGGTATAGAGACTCCGAATCTCCTTTTTCTAGTAGCATTATTCATTTATTACCTCCTCCTAATGATCATAGCTACTATATAGAGTGATAACAATATAAAGCCTGTTACTCCAGCTGGGGCAGTATTTACTGTTATAGCTAGGTATAAACCTCCCAAACTGGCTATTATGCTAGAGAAGATACTATAGAAGAGAGCTTCTCTAGAACTATTTGATACCGTAATAGCTATTGATGCAGGTAATAGAATTAATACATGCTCTAAGACAAAACCAACTATTTTAATTAATGCGACAGTAGTTATGGCAAGTAATGTAAATACTACTATATCGTAGAATTTCATGTTTATACCAGTTAACCTTACAGAGTCTCTATCAACACCAATACATACTTGTTCACAATAAGTTAGCGATACAAACAATAGACTAGCTAGAGCAACAGCTAATGCAAATAATGCATCACTATAACTAGCTAGCAATGGATCGCCTATTATTATAGCAGTTATATTTGTCTCCACGGGAAACGCTGTCAAGACAAAATATATTGATACAACACTAGCTGATGCAGTAAATGATACAAAAGATGCAGTAGCTACATCAGGATCTATACCGCTATGAATCATGTAACCCACTATATATGTTAACAACAATCCCACTAGTATAGCCCAAAAATACTCACTTGATACAGGAGTTACTCTAGCAAGAGGTATCGATATAATAGCTGCGAGTAAAGCTGAGTGAGGTAGAGCACCAGCTAAGAAATAGAGTCTTCTAGCAGCAACTATAGGGCTTAAGAAACCATATGCTATAGCCGCAGATAACATAACGGTAACCCATATAATACTCGAAGCATAAGCTAGAGCAATAGCTACAGTAAGCAACATTATAGAAAGTACTATAGCACTAGTTCTACTTCCTCTACTCATTTTCTAGCACCCCTAAACATCATATAGGCAAACAATATTATTGAAGACAAAAGCATTACTCCACTCAAATACATAGCTATAATAGATGGTTCTATAGAGAATAGCTCACTAGACCCTCCTACTCTAGAGGCTTTTTCTATTTCATTCCTTATATCCTCTACTTGACTACTAATATACTCTAATTTTTGAAGAATACTCCCACTAGATAATGGACTAGGCACTTTAATCGTTGGAAGACCATATTCTCCTATTATACTAAGTAGTTGCTCACTAGCCTTAGACTTAGGAGGATCAACAACTATAGCTAATTTAATATAGCCTGACTCAATATCTCTAACTATATTCTGTATATCCTTTGGTGAAGCTGGTGTATCATGTTCTTTTAATATGAGATACTTTATCCTAATACCAGTCCATGATATAGCATATTGTGTTAAAGGAGTATCTGCTACAGCATCAACATAGATCCTGGATGTCTTAGATATGAGCTCGTTTATTCTTTGTATAACTTTCCTTGCATTAGACTCGTAAGTTTCTTTACAATATGGATTAAGTTTCACTAAAGTATTAGTAATGTTCTCTATAAAAACGCGATAATTCATTGGATCATATATTATCATGTGATAGTTTGGCTGTCCTGTCATAGGGTTGTCCAGTATGTGTATACCAGGTATTTTCGGTATTTCGATAAGATACCCCTTCAATTCTCTAGACAATGTTTTTTCTCTAATATCTATTTCAAAGGGTGCATGGCCTGTAGACACTATTATATCAGCTTTATGGAGGAGTTCTATATCTTGCGGAGTCAACTGATACTCATGAGGATCAACTCCTGGAGGAGCTATAGATTTAACTATATCATTTTCACAAACAATTTGTTTTAAGTCATATACTAGGTTAGGAAATGTAGTTACTATTAATAATCCATTATAGTTTTCTTCGCGAGTAAACAAATCTATACGAGTAGCTTCGGCAACCATGGTGTAAGTGAAGTATACTATTAACGTCAACATAAATACTATTGTAATTCTGTAAATAACCGAGTCCATAAATGAGCACCACTAAGTTTATTTGTGTACACTTATTAATAAATTTATCTTGAAGTGTGCACAAGAGGGGTATTTGTTGAATCCTGTAATTGAAGTAAAAGACCTAATAATAGGGTATAATGGTAGAGCACTTTCTGGTAAACTAAATTTTAGACTAGAAGGACCCGCATTAGTTCAGATACTTGGACCTAATGGAGCTGGTAAAACTACTTTATTAAAGACATTATTGGGTCTATTAAAGCCTATTGAAGGAAAAATATTTATCAATAAAATCGAGGTTACCAGCCCTGAAAAAGCAGGGAATTACATAGGCTATGTACCTCAATTAATTATGGGTAGTGGACATTATCCGATAACAGCATGGGAGCTCGTATCAACACTATACTCTATGTATAGAAAGAAATGGCCTAGATTAAAACTATCGAGACAAGAAGTAGATCTTCTTAAAGAAGTATTTGTTAAAGTAGGGCTAGGACCAGATATCTGGAACAAAAATTTCTGGAATCTCTCCGGAGGAGAAAGACAAAGAGTCTTAATAGCACGAGCAATAGTGCATAATCCTCCAATACTGTTAATGGATGAGCCTTTATCAGCAGTTGACCCTGTAGGAAAAACTGAATTAGCTAAACTAATAATTGATTTGTCTAAAGAAAAACTAGTTCTCGTCACAAGCCACGATCCTATGTTGCTACTTGAGTACACAGATATAATTATACTCATGAATAAGAAGACATTCATAATGGGTAAACCAGATGAAGTACTTACTTTAGAAAATACAAAACTAGTCTATGGAGAAGCAGCTATACCTGTTGCTAAACACGTACATATCAGTGACCATCATCTGCCATAGCTTAACTTATTTTCTCTAAAATACATATTGTCATACCCATTGTACCGTGTATGTGAGGCCATGTCCTAATGCATTTATAGACATCTCTATGAAACTGCATATCTCTAAACTCTGTTACTCCATGGCTCCAATTAAACAATTTTATTGGAGGATCAATTATTCTTAAATTACTGTACTTCCTCAAGATCTTTGTAACAACATACTCATTTTCTTCAGGCGCTATACTACATGTAGTATATACTAGCACACCTTTTTCATCAAGTAGTTTAACTCCTGCTTCAAGCAACTGGATCTCTCTAGCGATAATTCTAGCTAGATCCCTTTGACTAGTTTTTCTTTTTCTACTAGGATCAAACATTATTGTTCCTTCGGCACTACAAGGTACATCCAATAATATTTTCTTGAATTTAATCTCAAGTTTATTAGGTAATCTACGCAGATCATTCCAGGTAATTACTACGTTTTTAAAGCCCATTCTAAGTACATGATTCAACACTGCTACAAGCCTGTACAACGCAACATCATTAGCTACTACAAGACCTTTACCTCTCATCAACTGTGCTAAATGTGTTGTTTTACCTCCTGGAGCTGCACAACCATCGAGTATTGTGCTAGGGCTTCTATTATGTACTAGTAATAAAGCAGGTATTAGAGGAGGACTATCTCGATGAACATAATAGTATCCTTTCAAATACTCGTGAGTAGCTCCTATACTGGGTTTCTTCGGCGATTTAATAACTCTATAACCATGTATACTCCATCGGATATGCTTTAATTGGAAACCAAGTTCTTCTAGTCTCTCTACAAGATACTTGCAATCAACTCTAACATCATTACATCTAATAACTGGTTTGATCTTCTTTTCAAAGGCTTTGAGAAGTTTCTTTGCACCATCATATCCAAATAAATTAACATATCTTTCAACCATGTAAGCTCTATAACCATATTTTTTAGCCAATGAATATGCTTCACTACTCACTTTATCTACTCTTATATCATTTAGTATTTCTCTCCATAAAGGTATATGCATTTTCTCAACTAACCTTTTCCAATAGTCTTAACATAGATGTCGTAATCTATTATTTTTGAACCTCTAGGTATATTTCTAGGATCAATTCTTTCCCACCCACTATCCTTAGCTGTTTCAATCATTAAACTTATATAAGCAAATGCTTTAACAGCATAACCGATCTCATGCGGAAATACTTTAGAAGGATCTCTTGCGTTTTTTATAATATCGAAGTATTCTTTAACCCATATACATTGTAGACTAACTCTAAGAGTTCTATCACTATAGTTCACTATTAATGGATACATTTTACATGAAAGAGGATGTTCTCCATGTATAATACATTTTCCGTCCTTGTTAAATGGACATAATCTCTTAATAATCCACTTATAGAGGAATACAATATATGAATCACTAAATGGATCTCTATAGACAAGCTCTGGCTCAAATACTACTTTTATATTTAACTCCCTCGCCTTTCCTTCGAGGAATCTCTTCTCCCACGGGAAAACTTTTGGATAGTCACTTGGGTTAGTGAATGTACAGCAATCACTGCACATAAGACACTGGAATGTAGGTATACTTGTTCTTTTGCTCAAGGCATCACCTAGTTTGAATTATAGTTTAATTCAATGTTATAAATCTAGCATTTAAACAAGTAATTAAAAAATTCTTTGTACCAACTAGGATAAAATATATTTATCTTTTCAACAACTCCATTAACGTAGTAGGGTGTTTATAGATATGAGTGAATCCTCTGGCTACAAATATAGAGTATTATTTATAGATGTTTCTAGGAAAGAGCATTGGATAGAGGAATATCCATTAACAGAAGTATGGGGTCCTATAGACTTAGGTATAAAGCTTCATCTAGAGAAATTCCAGACTTATAAAAAGCCTGTCTATAGTCCTGAAAACGTCCTTGTTATTGGAAGAGGATTGTTTGCTGGTACAAAACTATATGGCGTACATAGGTTTATAGCATGTTTTAGAAGCCCGTTGACAAGAGGATTTCATGTAGCAGCTATGGGTGGTGCTGCTTATCAATTCAATGTCAATGTAGATGCGCTAGCTATCATAGGCTATAGTGATGAGTCAGTTATACTAAAAGTATTTGATGAAGGTGATGGAGAAGTAAAAGTAGAGTACATAGGAATATCTGAAGATGAGTTAGAAGATATATGGAGTGGATATGGAGGCGAAAAAGGAGTTTATGCTCTCCAGCTATGGCTTAGTAATAAACTGAGTGATTTCTATAAAGAATACAATGGAAGAAGCATATTAGTTGGACCAGCTTCGAAATATACTAGTATAGGAGCTCTTGTATCGATAACGCTACATAGAGGCGTTATCGATTGGGGTAGCGAGGAATATGCTGCACGTGGAGGACCGGGGAGCGTACTCTATAGAGCTCATCATGTGGCGGCTATAGTGTATGGTGGTAAATTCGATGTTTCTAAGACTAGGCCTAGGGAATTAAGTGATACAAGGTGGTTAAATGAATGGTTCCGTAGAGAAGCTGGAGAAAACTATCCATTTGTAGTAATAAAAGCTGGTACAAAGTATCGTTATGATGAAAAACTTAAGACAGGTGGTACTCTAGGAGGCAATTATCCGCATTTGAAAATTGCTACACCAATGTTTAACTTTAACACAATATATGCACCAGCCGAAGTTAGGCAGAAACTACATAACCTCATAATGAAGCATATATGGGAAGTATTCAATAAAGAAGCTATTGAGACACGTTCTTGGAAGACTTGTGGAGAACCTTGTCCACTTGCTTGTAAGAAAATTAGGAAGGGGAGGTATAAATCAGATTACGAGCCTTATGAGGGAATGGGGCCATTTATAGGAGTATTTGATATACACTTGTCTGAGAAAAATGTTGAGAAAATAGATTCTTATGGATTCGATGCTATTGAAACAGGGCATGTAGTTGCATTTATATTTGATGCTGTGGAAAAAGGCCTCCTTAGACCAGAGGAAGTAGGACTACCTTCTAAACCCTACTTTAATCCACTGGACTTTAGATTTGAGTATAGTAAGGTGAATGCAGAACTAGCTGGTAGAGTTATAGAGGATCTAGCCTGGGGTAGACAACCACTATTAAGGCTTGTTGGCGAAAAAGGGATTAGATCTGCTGCTAAAGTATTGGATATACTCTATATTGAGAGAGTTAAGGCCCTGGGCAAGAAGTTTGAGGATCTAGCAGTATATGCTTTATTTGGTGATGAAGGACATATTGCTCCAAACTACTATTGGACGCCAGGCATGATCGCTCCATTAGCTGTACTGGGAAGATATTGGACACTATATTCAGGAGTATTTCTCGAGCCCGAGGAATTTGCTGAGAAAAGCTATAAGAGAGCATTAATGGAGTACTTCAGCGACAACTCAGGAGTATGTAGATTCCATCGTAAATGGGGAGAAAAATACTTGCCTAAGCTATTGGAGGAACTATATGGATTAAAAGACCCACTATCAAGAGTAAAGAAAGGTTATAAACTAATTGTAGAATATCAGGAAAAAGCCAATGTTTCTCCAGTATTCTGGGATAGCATGAAAGCTATCGACTATATGGCTCTTGCTGCAAAAGAATATGCTCACGAAGAATGGGCTAAGAAATTTGAAGATAATAAAATAGATGCAGCAAAGGAGTGGTGGAATAGATTCTATAGAAAATTAAGGGAACTCATATATACATAAGATAGAGAACACTATAAACTATTTTTCTTTGAAACAAAACCATACCTTACTAATAACACTAGTTTTGGTAATTCCCAAAGCATATTCGTTACTTAAACTATAGTTTTGTATAGAGTGTATATGCATAATTCATTCGCTTACTTGAGCCCAACAACTATGTATAGAATAATCTTTTACATCATTATTACTATAGTCGTTATATCTATCTTAGTGGGAATACTAAAGTCCAAAAACTAGACATTACACATGCGCATACATCCTCTGTTACCAGCTTTGTCTTTTCATTAAAGACTGGTTTTAAGCAAGAAGTATACAATACGTCTCTATCTATTTCTGCGTCATTAGTTAGTTCATTTTCTTCAACAACTATATCATCGTCGAGTAGAGGAGGAACTGGCTCTATTGGATTAGTTAAAATAACTGTTGTAGTAGATAATAATCCCGGAGGCTTTGGCTTAGAGAATGCATGGGGATTAAGTGTATTAGTAGAGATTACTAACCCCTATCATAGAGTAATATTATTTGATACAGACCTAGTCCTTCTACTTTAGCGCGTAATTTAAAGGAACTGGAAATCGAATCCAAGGATATAAATTATATTGTTATATCGCATGAACACGAAGACCAAGTTAATGGTCTAGAGTACTTGGCAAAGATAAAACCTGGGCCTACAGTCTATGTACCAAGCCATACGAACAGATATACTATTGAACGAGCCAGTAACCTAGAGTTTAGAGTTGTAAGAATTAGCAATAATACATGGATTGACAAAGGAGCGGCTATTATAGGAGAATTGTATGGTCCTCCCTATGAACAAGCACTAGCTATTAATCTAAAGAATCATGGATTACTTGTTTTCGTTGGATGTAATCATCCTGAAGTAGTAAATATTGTTAAAAAGCTGTTCAAGACCTAAATATGAAGTCCTATCTAGTATTAGGAGGTTTTTACATGGCTGGCTCATCTTATAGTGAGTGTATGAGTGTAGTAAAGGAATTAATAGACTTGAGTTTATCAGAAATAACTCCTATACACTGGAGCGGCGATACTATTAGAGAGATATTACGCGAAAACTTTTATGAGCATTATCTAGAATTCCATGTGGGATCGGCTATTATATTACCATAGATTATGTGCATATGCACAAAATTTATAACGAGATATACTGTTTAGAACTATATAGAAAGCCTAGTCTGAATAGGAGGTGATTAATTATATGGCTTGGATGGGAGGATGGGGATGGAGAGGAGGAAAAGGTGGAGGCTATAGATGGGGGTGGAGCAGTCCATGGCCAGGTAAGGGACCTTTTAGCCACCTACCTCCATGGATGAGGCCTGGCTGGTTATTTGGAAGAGGTTCATGCTGGAGATTCTATGGGTGGCCATGGTGGTATAGCTGGTGGAACTGGAGCCCATGGTGGTACTATTACCCAGTCTACTACCCACCATACTATCCCTATTACTCCTATAACTACTGGCATCCTTATCCATGGATATGGCCTAGGTGGTAGGTAATGTACTGGCTCTATAACCCATATTATTGGTACTACTATTATCCGCCTATACCACCCGATCCAATATACTTAATGAATACCTTAATGCAGGCAATAATGTATCCATACTATTAT
>WAML01000098.1 GCA_015522345.1 Desulfurococcales archaeon | reverse complement strand
ATTTTAGAGCAGAGAAATTCAATACTACAAGACACCTTAATGAATCTTGGGGCATAGACGCTGAACAGGGATTCATAGAAAGTGAAGAGGATGTTATGAACACGTTAGAAGAGCTAGTGAAATATATTATCGATACAGTTCGAATTGAAGCAAAGGAGGAATTGGAATTACTTAATATAAATGTAAAACCTGTTACAACACCCTTTAAGAGACTAACTTACAGAGAAGTAATTGATATCCTTGCATCAGAGGGAATAGAGATCCCTGAGGGAGAGGATCTTACTGAAGCAGCTGAGAGAAAATTAGGAGAAATCATGAAGGAAAAAGGGTACGATATATACTTTATAACAAAATTCCCATGGAAATCCACAGGCTTTTACTACATGAGAGAGGAAGATGGGGTCTACACTCGTAAATTTGACCTAGACTACCGTGGACTAGAGATAAGTAGTGGAGGACAAAGAGAACACCGGTATAGTAAATTAATAGAAGCACTTAAAGAAAAAGGCTTGAGCCCAGAAAACTTTAAGTTCTATTTAGAAGCGTTCAAATACGGTATGCCTCCCCATGGAGGTTTTGGCTTGGGTGTAGAAAGACTGATGATGAGTATGCTGGGACTAAACAACGTTAGACTAGCTACAATATTTGTAAGAGATAGGACAAGGCTAATTCCTTAATAAGAGATCAGCAGTATATATAAATCGTATATCATATACTTTACGAATTATCGATAGACTGGGGTGGGTATATGAAAGTAGTTTTGTTGGGGCCGCCAGGTGCAGGAAAAGGTACTTTCGCTAAATACTTTTCCAGAAAATATTGTATACCACATATAAGCACTGGCGATATATTTAGAGCAGAGATAGAGAAAGGAACAGAGCTTGGTAAAAAAGCGAAGGAATACGTGGAAAAAGGGCTACTTGTACCAGATGAAATAGTTATTGAAATAGTTAAGAAGAGGCTACAGGAACCAGATACTAAGAAAGGCTTTATATTAGATGGATTCCCACGTACAATAAATCAGGCAAAAGCATTAGATGGGTTTGCGTCAATAGATGCAGCTATCTACATATATGTCCCTATGGAAGTAGCTATTGAAAGACTTAGTGCCAGATACGTCTGTCCTAAATGTGGTAGAGTATACAACTTAAAATTCAATCCACCCAAAAATGATCTAAAATGCGACGACGATGGAACACCATTGATTAGAAGAAAAGATGATGAACCCGAAGTTATTAAGAAAAGATATGAAGTATATTACCAGACCTTCAACCCAATAATAGAGTATTATAGAGAAAAGAATCTATTAATAGAAATAGATAACACCATAGGCAGTGATAAAGCCATTCCCATGCTTGAAAAAACATTAATTAGTAGAGGCATATTAAAGAT
Source organism: Desulfurococcales archaeon (assembly GCA_015522345.1). Taxonomy (GTDB): domain Archaea; phylum Thermoproteota; class Thermoprotei_A; order Sulfolobales; family Desulfurococcaceae; genus WAML01. Next base: position 11,472 of record WAML01000098.1, on the reverse strand, counting down.
AGAGCCTTGTAGACCTGATGTAAAAGTAGTTTAGTTAATATAGACCAATTATACTGGTGATTAACTATAGTAGTAGTTATACCAAGGATATTTTTTATAGAACCTAGGTTCTATAGTAGATCAACATTTACGTCACAGGGTCTTGACAAATTTTTAGGTATATCTACAGGATTGAACAAGTCTCTTATAGAGTATAAACTAGTCTTTCGTGGCATAATAGTACAACACATAGATGATGGAAGCCTTAATTTAGTGGCTCCAGGAGACAAGATCGTTATTCAGGAAAAATCAAGTGATTATTGTAGATGGCATGATGGACCATTAGATAGAAAAGATAATCCATTTGATAGAAATTACTGCCTACGTAAAGTCAGTTCTAAAATCGGCTATTGTAACGCCCATATAGACTCACATAGAGCTTTGTATAATAAGTGTGTTACTTCAGCAGGATATGCTTCGTTATATGCATGTAGATTATTGGATGCACTATATAATGATAAAATAGAGTATACTATCTATATACTCGACTACGGTCATGGGTTAAAAGTTGGTGTTACACGTTCCTGGAGATTCTTAGAAAGAATAAGTGAACAACCTCATATAATAGCTACTAAAATATATGAAACTAAGAGTTCATTAAAAGCTAGAGAGATTGAGTTAAAGATTTCTAGAATAAAAGAATTTACTGAAAGACCCAAGAAAAGAAGTTTAAAGAATGTCCTTTCTTATCCACCCAAGCTTTCCTATAGAAAACTATACTCTTCACTAAATAGACTACAGAGAGAAAATATAGGAATACACATAGATCTTGAGGACATAGCCTTCATAAGAATACTGCCTTCAATAGATATTACATACTATGTTAAAGCTATAGAAACGAATTTAGATAAAATTAAAGAAGAAGTTTTGGAAGTAATTGATTACTGGATGGGCTATATTCTCTTAAATAGAATTAACACCAATGAATACTTTATAGTACACTCGAAGAATCTCCTTCACAAGAACAGCATTAGGGTTCCAAGATAATGAAGTTTGGTAAAGATGTAGAAAATTTACTTAAGAAGCTCCTTATACACTATAATAAGTACTTCCATAAAGAAGTACTCAATAGTGATGGAAGAAGACTTTTTATGGAAATACTTAGAATGCTCATGTACGAGCATCCTGAGCTTAGGAGAACAATATACAGAGTCCGTAGAAAACTCGATTTATACTCAGTAAAGAAAATAGCTTATATAGTCTTGGGCGAAGAGACCACTGAAGAATTATTGAGAGAAGCAATTTACGGTAAGTACTTAGAGTATATGTATTAACGTATTTCACAACAAAAGTAATAAGTTATCTCTATAGCTACTTATCTTCCTTTTATTCTAAGTACTGGTAGACATCCTCGGCACCCATATATTTCTCTTATTTTACAATTGTTGCAAGCAGGTTCAGGATTTCTTAGTGGTATAAGAAATCCTTCAGGTACTTTACCGTATTCTATAGAATATTCTTCAATATCTACATCTACGCGCCTGATTATAGAGTCTACGAGAAACAACAACTCTATGTATGATGGCGCCACTAGGGTTACTATAACATATTCTCTATTAGTCATAAGAGATAGCACTCTATTACATTTACTTAATAGATCAACTATTCTGCCTGGAGCCTTTGTTTTAATTTTAAGTAATGCACCATAATTCCCATATATCTTAGGACTTACCATAGGCTTTATATCCAGAAGCCCTCTTTCTCTAAGTCTTAAAATTCTTTCTCTAATGCTAGTATAGGCTAAGCCAGTTAGTTTAGCTAATTCATTAAAACTTATTCTTCCATCACGTGTTAGCTCACGTATTAATACAAGATCTGTGTATTTGATAGTCTTATTATTGTTATTAATATTCTTCATTGTACCACCGTATTCTGAGCACATGCATAATTGAATTCAAATACCTAATTAAATATTGTCCCACTAATTCCATAATATATTTTATGTACTGTCAATATAAAGTGGGAAATTAGTTTATATAACATTGTTTTATAAACGAAGTCGTTAATTAAGAAAAATAAACTTATGAATGTGAGAGGGTGTCTAAGCCTTTCTTAGGCTAATATACAATCTTGCTCTCTGCCTGCCACTTCGTGTACCAGCTTCTTCAAAAGTCTCTAAGATTCTTCCACCAAGCCTATTAACTAATCTACGTGCTAGTTTACGTGCTGCTCCATGGGTATAAAAGTATATATCAACGCCGTCTTCTACTTTAATTACATCAATTAGGTCTGTGGCCAGTCTTTTATCTTTAGCTATTTCCTTACTAACAATTTTCTCTACAGCAGATAAATTGTATCCTCTCAGCTGAAGTACTGCCTCAAATTCTCTACTATCATACATTATACATCTTGGGCATTTTACGGGATTAAAATATATTGATATATTCTTTCTCACTGTAAAGACTTTACCACCATATACTCCAGAAATTTCTAGTTCAACTAGAGTATGCCATGAAGCAACTGTGAGAAGTCTATACCCCTTTATACGGACATTTTCTACATAGTCGCTTACAACTAATAGACGGGGAATAATTTCTCTAACTACAAGTAAAATAGCGTCTTCAAAACCTGAACTTTGCATCCATTTATACCCTATCTTAACTGAATAACATATTTTGCATAAATCAATCTTTATCCTATCCGTTTTTAGTCGAACAAGCTCTCCACGCTTAATTCTACAGTGTAAACATACACTCCCTACTACTGGATTCTCAGGAGTACTTTCTGCACCACAGTATATACAGTAACGAGCCAATATTTACAACCCTACCCAATAATTATCTTTATTAACCTTAGTTATTACTCAGACATTTCCTAAGACTAAAGGAAGTTTAATAGACTTATTTAATTTATTCTAAAAACATTAGGTAATGAAATATTTCTCTCCTATTACTATTTTCTTCATGTTATTATCCTAATATTGTAGTATGCAATATAATTGTAATACAGTATGCTATAATAGTTGATATTACTGATACAACTCCACCTAATATAACTTGGTCTAAAGTATGTCGGTGTAGAAATATTCTTATGTATCCTACAAAAATAGATAGTGCGAGAAGAGCGCATCCATGGAGAAACATCTTAATTATAAACATATATGTCGAAGGACCAACAATACCAGCCACATGGAGACTTATTTTAGTCCTTAGTGTTATAGATAATGAGAAAATTCCATTAACTAGATAAGCAAATTGTAGAAATAGAGAACGGAAACCTGCTTCTACGAAAAAGAGAAGTATGAGCCCCAGTAAGTAAAATAGTACTATTAGTGTAAAGGGCTTAATTCTATGTCTTCTTTCCGGGAAATCCCATTCTATCCCAAGTTTGTAAGAGTAATACAGTGTTATAAGTATTGGCGACAAAACTAGGGTAGCTATTAGCAAAAGAAATTCACTATGTAATAAAAAACTATTAAAATAAAGCACTAGTATGACATATAATGCTATAAATGGCACTGATGTAAAGATCGATATAATTGTATACATAGTAGTAACTAATCTATTATTCTCCGCCACTTTCTTCTTCCTCAGCAGTGGCCATAATTCCGACTTCATACACATATTTCTTATATTCATCGCCAATATAAGGAGCAACTACATATACTTCTTCATCGATTAATTGATCGCCAATTTTATAATTCTTATAACTAACTATGTACATAGGAATGCTAAATACTACTTTATCTTTATCTCTTCGGGGACTAAGTTCCATGATTATATCTACCTCCTCGGGTTTTAACGGCAGTGTTTTTTCAATAGAGTAATCGTATCTCATTATATCGAAGTTTGATAACATAGGGTCCCATTCATTTAAAGCTTTAATAGCTACTTCTTTAACAACTCTTCGATATTCTTTTTCAATAACATACTCTTCAACGATATTTCCTTTCCTAGCCTTAATTACAATAGTCTTATTTAAAGCCAAGTATTTATTCACCTAATCAATTGTTTTCTAGAATATAGCTTTTTAAAGTTACGATCTATTGTTGAAGCTACTTCTTTTTGCCTATATTACCCTGTCTTATTTTCCGTTTTATCTTCTTTAAATTTCTATAATAAGCATTTAATGGATTCTTACTCTTACAATTAGGGTCTTTACATAAGCCAAGGCTTTTCATAGTACTACAGCTATAAGGTAAATATTGTTTTCTCGAACCCCTCAATCCAGCTATATGCTCTATTTGATATCTTGCTATTCTTTCATTAAAATCAGGTGAATTCTTAAATAACTCTAGTACATTATCTACATCCATGCCTATTCTAAGAAGAAATGCTGCAATAGCAAATCTTTCTTGATGCCCCAGATTCTCTCCATTTCTTAATCTATTAATTAAGTCCTTCATGCAGGGCGGAAACGCTTCTTCTACTATCCCCATTTCAGATATTTCTTCATACTCTAAACGAGCTCTTGAATATACTGTAACTTCTTTACTAGACTCTTTCTCTAAAATACTCCTAACATATTCTATGTACTTCTTTAAAGGCTCAGGAACCTCCTTTATAGGCTTAAACATTTTCTTAATATATTCTACAACGGCTTCGCCTAATAATCTAATAATTATTTCACTATCAGTATATACTAAGCCCCGATCAACGATCTGATTTACTAATGAATACTTGGGATCCATGGATAATCTCTTGGATATACGTAAATAGTCTTCGAGAGGTAGTATGTATGGAAGAATTTTATAGCGTATAACACCTTTACGTACACCAATAGGTATTTTAGGGACATTATAAACTCTGTATTCGAGTCTTACGCCTATTTTGTTACCTAGAGCAACTATGGTTTCTGGCCCCTCGTTTTTTAAATACTCTATTGTCCTCTTTGAGTATGCTATAGCTATTCTATCTATTAACCATTTGTTACCAAGTAGAGAACCTAATAGGATTATTATGTAGAATGAAGCAACTTCTTCTTCAGTAGATAAATAAGGACTAGGCACTCTACCTTTTTCAATAACATCTCTTACTATTTGAATAGCGTACTCACTAACTCTACTACCATTAATTAATAATATATCTGTTAAAGAAAGCCCTGGCCAGCGTCTCCTAATAATCTCATCTACATCCGCTATAAATGGGTATTTTCTATAATCTATAACAGCTACAGACAACTATGTATACCCCACTCATACAAAAATCGTATACCTCAGGAGCCTAGTTATAGCTCATCTTTATCGCCCGATGGCGTATTCCTCATCGGTTTTTAGTGTGCTAGTAATATCAGCGCTTTGGCCCCACATCATCTAAGTCTATCAGGAGTCTTTACTCCACCCTATGGGAGGTCCCCATTCATCATATGCCAAGTCTAATTAAGTCATCTGAGCTTATATATCTATATTGTGTGTCTACAAAGAACTTAATATATAATTCTCATATGAAGATGTAATCTAACACACAACGATATATCAGTATTAATGTATTCTTCTAATCTACTATAACCGCGAATTCAGGCTCAGATATCCACGTACTTCTGCATCGAGGGCACTTACTAGGCTTCTTTGGCTTATTGGTTTTAAATACATAACCACATTTTAAGCACATCGGGGGCTTCATAACTAACTTGTACTTCCCACCATATTTCCATTTAAGGCTTTTAGCTATATGTGTTAAGTGTCTATATAGCTCACGGGATGTTATTTCTAGTTCTAGATAGTTTATAATATCTACAGCAGTAAAGAACCTGCCTATATTATTTATTAGAAAATCCACTATCTTTTCTCTAACACTCTTAAAATAATTACTAGACACTATCGTAGACCTCAAACACTATTCTCTCATACCCTCCTACACGTGTTCCTTTTGGCACTTTAAAATAGAGTATTCTACCTTCATTGTATACCTTGTATTTAACACCTACATCAGCTTCTATAACTTTTGCATTAACTGGGAATAGCCAATATACTGTATAGTCGTATTCTGCCTCCTCTTCTTCATATATGTTCTCATAAGTGTTAATTCCCTCGAAGATTTTACCACTAAAATTTATTATAAACATTATATACGCGAGGTCTTTACGGCCTCTAAATCCAATTTCTACGTGTTTAACACGGGGGTTGGTATCCTCTCCATTTATCAATACACGTTCTTGGTCTAGAAAGTACTGCATATTATTTCTTAATCTTTCAAGTTCTTTATCTAATTTAGTAAAATCTTTCATAAGTTTATAGTAATAATTCCCTGGATCATAGTAGTCAAATACAACTATCTGATCAACTAATCCATCAGCTCTTAAATGGAAAAAGCCTTGTGCATATAAGGGTATTGGTTCACTCATGTTTTTGCAAACCCTCCTTTAAACGCTTATATGTACTCCACCCCTTCTCAGTAAGAAGTATAACATTGCTTCTTCCAGCCCTTTTTACAATTACATAACCATATTCATATAATCTCTTTATTTTCCTAGATACAGTAGATTTAGGTTTTTGTAGAATACTTACAAGTTTATTTTGTCTTATACCTTTGTCTCCAGAATCTCCTACTACAATTATTATGTCTCTTATTAAACTATCAGATAAAATATCAGTAGGGCTTATTGACTCTATTTCTATAGTTTCTTCACGCATTCTACGAATAATGTAGAACAAGATCAGTATAACTATGGCTACTCCAGCAATAATCAATAGACTTGTAATGTAGCCCCCAAGTATGAATTCAATCATAGGGGTTTCACGTCCTTCAAAACATCGTTTTATCTAAGGAGTTATAAGTAACAAACTATTGATATAGTAAGGATAAAACTCTATAAATATAAGTGTTTCGTTATCTACATTAGTATCCATGACCAATACTACCTCATGAACTATTAATAGATCCTTCTACTATCACCAAATATAAGATCTCAGTAAACCTATATATAGGATTATAGTTACTAAAAGACATTGCCAAGAACCTATACAAAGATATCATTAGAAATCAATTAGTAAATGCACTATTATTTCAGGACCACAATCTAAAGTTTCAATTTTATCCACTTTGAGTCTAATTGGTTGATCGATTTCAGCCTGGAAAATACATATCCCTCTTTTTCCAAGGATTACTGGAGCCAAAGATACTATTATCTTATCCACTAGTTTATTTAGTATTAAATAAGTTAGTAGTTTACCTCCACCTTCTACAAGTACTGTATTAATTTTTGGAAACTTTTCTTTAACTATTCGAAGCGCCTCTCTAAGATCTATTAAATCACTACTATTTCTATGTAAAGGTGCTTCAATTACTTCAACTCCTTTATTTCTAAGTAATTCTTTTTTGTATCTGCTACTCTTATAAGACGTTATAAGTATTGTGGGAGCAATATTTGTATCATATACTCTTGCATTTAAAGGCGTAGATAGTTTTCCATCAACTACTATCCTGTATGGATATTTTTCTAGATGCTTATTGATATACCTAGGAGTTAGAATAGGATCGTCTACTATAACTGTATTAGCTCCAACCATTATGGCATCTACACTAGCCCTAAGTCTATGAAGATATTTTAAATCACATATACTACTCAATACTATTCGTTTATCAGGATACCCTATACGGCCATCAATTCCCATAGTAGTATATGTTATGATTTTAGGTAGTAATCTCATAATCCTCTAAAACCCTATACAATAAGTATTCTCTTCCAATACTCCTCTATATAGTATTAAGAATTATAAACAATTATCCAATACTGTCTCAGATAGAAATAATACTCTAGAAAACAATACTAGCTTAATTGAAGATACCTAGATAGGTGAACTATAGTGAGTTGGTGGACACGTAGAAGAAAATACTATGACCCATTTGATGAATTATTTAAAGAATTAGACGAGATCTTTTATCGATTCCTAAGAGAATTCGAACTATTTAGTAGAGAATTCGAGAGACCAGAGGAAATAAAGAGAGAATTTAGAATCATAGGCCCTTATGTATATGGTTTTAGAATAACTATAGGACCTGATGGAAAACCCCATATAGAGGAATTTGGCAATGTAAGACGAGTGGGGGGTAAACCAATAATAAGTGAAGAGAGAGAGCCTTTAGTAGATGTATTTGAAGAAGGAAACGATGTCGTTGTTATAGCTGAGCTGCCTGGTGTAGACAAAGATAAGATTAAAGTAAAAGTGAGTGATGACCGTAGAAAATTAATTATCAAAGCCAGCAATAAACAAAGAAAATACTATAAAGAAGTAGAATTACCTGCAGAAGTAGATCCTAGAAGTGCTAAAGCAAGTTACAAAAACGGCGTACTAGAAGTTAGATTAAAGAAGATTTCTCAAAAAGAAGAAAAAGGCTTTGAAATAAAAGTTGAATAATTAGGATAGCAATTGTTTTTAAATAACTTCATTTTTTAATTTAGGATGAAATTATTATTCTAGGTATATTTTCTAGAGGTGAAGCCTGTGATTGTAGGTGTAATGAGTGATAGTCATGATAATATGAATAATGTTGTTAAGGCAATGAAGTTATTTAGAGAGAGAGGAGTGAACATAATATTTCACTTGGGAGATATTATTTCTCCTTTTATTGTAAAGAAAATGATCGAATTATCTTGGAAGGAACTAGAGGTATATGCGGTATTCGGTAATAATGATGGAGATAAAATGTTGTTGAACAAGCTCTTCACACAGCGAGGATGGAGCATAGACAATGGACCAAGAATCCATAGTGTAGATGGAGTTAAGATTCTATACCTACATGGATACAATGGTGCAGATTTCACAAAAGAACTTGTTTATTCTTTAACTAAAAGCTTTAACGTAGATATAATACTATATGGTCATACACATAAAGTAGACGTAAATATCGTTAACAATAAACTAATACTAAATCCTGGAGAAGTATATGGGGGATTATCGGGAAAGGCTACCATTGCCCTACTGGATCTTAATAAGAAGAAAGCTGAAATCATAGATATAACATAATAGTTTACCGCCTTTTTTAACTATAACTTAACCTTAATTAATGCATATACTGAATAAATTTCATGTAAAAAGAATTAATAATATCTAGTAAATAGCTCCTTGCATCCGATATGGAGGTGTTAGAGAATGAGTCATATAATCTTTAAAAGTGCTAGTAAACCTGAGACTGGCGAAGGTATTCAGTACCACCTACGTATCAAACCCGGGGATGTTTCTCGGTATGTTCTATTGCCAGGAGATCCAGAGAGAGTTAAGAAAATAGCTAGTTATTGGGATGAAGCATGGTTTGTAGCATCTCATAGAGAATATACTACTTATACTGGTAAGTATAAAGGAGTATTAATTAGCGCTACTAGTACAGGTATAGGTTCTCCATCTACAGCTATAGCTGTAGAAGAATTGGCGAGAGTAGGTGCTGATACATTTATAAGAGTTGGCACTACAGGTTCTCTTCATAAACACATAGGGATCGGAGATATAATTATATCAACTGGTGCTGTACGCTTAGAAGGCACTAGTAAACAATATATTATACCAGAGTACCCTGCTGTAGCCAGTTATGAAGTAGTTCTCGCTTTAATAGAGGCAGCAGAAACACTTAATGTAAAATATCATGTAGGACTCTCTGCTTCTACAGACTCTTTCTACGTAGGACAAGAGAGGCCAGGGTATAGAGATTATATGCCACCATTTAATAAGGGCCTAATTAATTTCCTAAAACAAGCAAATGTTCTAAACTTTGAAATGGAAGCTTCAACTATATTCACTTTATCAAATATCTACGGTTTAAGAGCTGGGATGGTATGTGCTGTAATAGCTAATAGGGAAACTGAAGAATTTGTAGCAGAAGCTGGAGTAGACGAAGCTATAAAAGTAGCTAATGAAGCTGTAAAAATATTAAGTGAATGGGATGAATTAAAAAGGAAGAAGAATAAGAGATACTTTTCAATATCACTACTAATAGGAAGAGACGAAGGTAAATGAGCAGTATGCCCAGGAGAAACCATATACATATAGCAATAGGTAACTTAAACATAGATATATCACTTTATGTAGAGAGACTTCCCAGGCCCGATGAAGCAATTATATCTAGTGATGCAGCAATAGGGTCTGGAGGAGCTGCTTCAAATTATGCTGTAGCAGTAGCGTTCTATGGACATAGGGTATACTTGGTTGCAACTACTTCTAGTTATCCTTTTGTAGATTATATACTGGATGAACTGGCTAGACAAGGAGTTAATGTATCTTACATAAAAAGAGTTGAAGGAGTGCCAGGACTTGTCTCTATAATAGTTGACCAGAGAAGTGGAGAAAAATACATGGTTAAATACAGAGGTGTAAACTCCCTTCTATCACCTAATGATATACCTAGAGAAGCCTTAGAGAGAGCAAGCATAGTTCATATAGCTAGTGTGGAACCTAGCGTAGCTTTAGAGATAGCTAAAAGGGCTGGTAGCTTAGGTGTATTAGTTAGCTATGATCCTGGAAGTGGAGTTTATGAAAGAAAAGATGTTGTACTAGAGACTATCAAAAACTCCAATATAGTTTTCTTAAACAAAGTAGAAGCTTCAGAAATATTCAAACACAATAATCCATGGAAGCTATTGGATCTAGGCCCAGATATAATAGTTGTTAAAAAAGGTTCCGAAGGCGCATACATACTACAGCCTGGCGGAGTAGTATACCATGGATTATCGAAGCCTTTGAGAAGAGTTGTTGATACAACAGGTGCCGGCGATGCATTTGCAGCATTCTTTAATTGTACATACCTAGATAGCCACGACCCAGTTAAATCACTTCAATACGCTCTAGCTGCAGCAACACTTAAAACTTCATGTAGAGGCAGTAAGATATGTTTTGATAAACCATTGTTTAATAAACAATTATCTGAAACCATGGTTGAAGTACTTAGAAAGCCACCAAGCTGGATTCTAGAGTAAACCCACTAAACCTATGGTGAGAAAATGAATGCAATAAGAGACCCGTATGGATATTTGTTAAACATTATAGTCGACAGTGTTATATCCTATTTGAATAAGTTAGGAGTAAAGCCAGATAAAAAAGAAATAATGTATACAGCAAAAGAGCCTCCTAACCCTAAATACGGCGATATAGGAGTAGCTGTTCATAGATATTCTAAGCAAGTTAATAAGAATCCTCAAGAACTTTCTCAAAGTATATGCGAGACTATATCTAAACAAGACATTATTGAATGGTGTAAACCATTATCTGGTTATGTAAACACCAGGTTTATTCATAGTAAAGTAGCTGAACTAGTTATAGAGTCTATTAGAGTCTATGATGACTATGGATATAATCCTATAGAAAAACCATTAAGGATCGTAGTAGAACACACAAGTGCTAATCCTATACACCCTCTCCATATAGGACATGGAAGAAATGCTTTCCTAGGCGATACACTAGCTAATTTACTGAAGAATAGAGGTCATACAGTTCAAACACGTTTCTACATAAATGATGCAGGTAGGCAAGTCTCAATATTAGCACTAGGATACAAGTTATTGGGT
>WAML01000097.1 GCA_015522345.1 Desulfurococcales archaeon | reverse complement strand
CTTTATACCGTATACTCTGTTCTTTTTCTTTACAACTAGAATTCCTCTATCTATAACTATCTCTGTTTTTCCGCCAAGAATTTTCTCTATAAATTTATAGACATTATGTATAAACAAGACCTCTCACCTTGACAAAGTATGTTAATATGGCCAAGAAGACTATGATTATTAGGAGAATAGTATTTACTATTGTATAAGGATACGTAGTTACTTCCTTAAACATTATTATCATAATAACGATGACCATAAAATATATGAGTACATCGTATTTATCTATATACTTCATTATCTCAGCCTCCTACCGAGAGTTAAAGCATAGAATATTCCTGGGTATGCACCCCCTAGAATTCTAGCTAGAGCATATGATGATGAAGTGAGTACAGCAATGTATGCTAAAGGCGCTATTAATAAATCGAAGATAATGTAAACTACTGGATTTATTAACTTAGTTGGTTCAGTTATAGACATGTTTATAGAATCCTTCATATAATATAGTTCTCTACCTAGACTATCTAAGCCAGTTACTTCACTATCTTTGTAAGTAATAGATACTAGGAAGCGAGCTACAACACTAATATTGTGAGAGTAAAAAGTTTGTTTTACTAAATCAATGTTGCGCCATTTATACCTAGTACTTTCATTATGTACTATACTTGATCCATTTACGTAAATACTTGTGTAATCACTGTCTTGGTAAACTATTGATAAGTATGAATTATTGTAGAAGATATACTCTAGATCGGTAAAAACAGTAGTATTGCCGTTACTGGACTTTCTATATACATTTACTTCTAGAAGATCACTGTTATCTACTACTATGAACCTACATACTCCAAGTGATACAAGATTCTTTAAATATATATTGAGTATAGTCGAGCCATTATTGTAGAATACATAGTCTTCTCTAGGATTAATTAAATACCTTGTTCTATAGCCACATACTTCTACTTCTAAGGTGTAAGTCTTATTTGATGGCAATCCTTTATTTGGGTCAAGGAGGTTTAGAGTACCGCGGGAATCACCATTATACCTGGCTACTAGAGTATCATCTACGTAAACATATACTATAGGATAGGGGACTCCATTTCCTAGTTTATCATATACATGTACTATAAGGTATGATACCCCATATTCATCTAGTAAATTACTTGTTTGAAGACTAATTGGGTGTGAAATATTTTCTACAAATAAAGGCATGAGAGGTAATCCTATAGAGAAGACTATTACCATCGATATAATCATTGCACCACTTGCTCTAGTAAGTCTAAATGGGACTGCATGAAGCAATATACCTATAGCTATAAGTCTAGCTCCATACTCTATAATTATAGCGGAAACAACTGTTATTAAAAGCAATATTATTACAACATACGTTAATAACGTTATTAAGGGAGAAAGTAGGCTATTTGACAAAAAACCTAGTCCAGCCATAGACAACGCTATTCCTATAAGCTTAAGTATAGCTATTAAAGATACTACTAAACCAGTTTTTACAGTAATCCATGTATAAAATGAGTTCCAGTCACTACCAATTACATTTCCTAAGTACTTCATTACGTACAGTATTAGTGTGTATAAGAAGACTAGTGAAGCGGAGAAGACTCCATCAACCATTAGTGTTGGAGCCCACTTCTTAATAGAATAGAATGGTAGAGGAAGCATATACAGTAGAATACCTATGTAATAAGTTAGTACTGAAAGATAGAATGCTAGTACAAGTAATCCATACTCCATAGCATACTACACCCTTTGTTTCTAGACGAGAAAGTACTAGGAGAAATACTATGGTATAGGTGGTTCTGGGAATGGTTGCTGAAACTTTGAAGCAACATAAGCAATTACAGCAAATACTGTACTCCCCATTGCAAGCCAAAACGCAGCCCATATAGCGTCTTCAATGAATCTCTGGCCAGCCCTCTTTATCCTAAGGAATGGTATTGGAGAGCCTTTCAAAGCCCATCCTATAACCCATGTTAGGAAAAACATTATCCAAGCAGCTATGGTGACATTCATAACCATTTCTTGTATAAAACCAACAATATCAGCCACTTTAATCCCCTATAAAGTAACAAAAATATTTAAGTAGGAGAGAGTCAAACGAAACTGTTCGATTTAATACTAAGATAACGAACGTTAACCTCAATAAGATATTAATGTTAATCTATGTAGTAGGTTAGGGTAAGTGGACGGTGTAATAGAGTGATCTGGCCTATTACGGCAAAGATATACTGGGATCCCATAGAAAATGTTCCTTTAATAAAGCCTTTACCTGAGAAAGAAAACACAGTCTATAGATTGAAACTTACAGAACCTGGAGATGCAAGACCTGCTTTTAAAAGAGATTATGAGAAACTACGTGAAGGAATATATTATGAATTCAAGTCGGAGAAGATCTACAAAGAGTTTTTCGATGGAAGATTTCTATTATTAAATAAAGTGCCTCACTGGGATCAAATGTGGGAGATTGTTGCAGATGGTAACGTACTTGGACAACTATACTATGATCCTTTTAGAGATACTTGGAGATTTAGACTAAATTATACTGGTGCATTAATAGCTGTTCAACAGGATCTAGTAGACTATATAGTTGTTGATGGTTTTGTTAGAGAGAAGCAGTTATTAAAGGAGAATTATTCATCAAGTTCAAGCCAGATTGTGGTACTGGATAGAAAAGGTGATGTGAGGGGTCTTGCTGAAAACATTGATGGCTTTGTTGTAGTAACTAAGGTTTTTAGAACACGTATCTCTCCCCGTGAAACCAGTAAGAAGAAAACTACTTTAGATGACGTATTGAAACATAATGATTATGGACTATACTATTTTGAATCTAGAGCAAAAGCATTCATTTATTCAATGGCTAATAAAGTCGGCAAAGAAGTTGTTGTATCATATTCTGGCGGAAAAGACAGTTTAACAGCACTCCATCTGACGCTAGAGACACTAGGTGATGCAACACTTTTATTCAATAATACTGGACTCGAGCTTCCAGAAACTATAGAAAATGTAGAGTACGTTGCTAGTAAATATGGCTTGAAAATGGTTGTTGCAGATGCTGGAGACGCTTTTTGGAGAGCAGTAGAAGTATTCGGTCCTCCCGGGAAAGACTATAGATGGTGTTGTAAAGTAGTAAAACTAGTACCATTAGCTCGTTTAGCTAAAAGAACTTGGCCTCAGGGCGCACTAAATATTGTTGGCCAGAGAGCTTTTGAATCACTAGATAGAGCTAGAAGCCCACGTGTATGGAGGAATAGATGGATACCTCATTTACTGAGTATAACACCAATACAGGAGTGGAGTCAATTACATATATGGCTCTATATATTCAAATACAAACTACCCTACAACAAACTCTATGACCTAGGTTATGAGAGACTAGGATGCTACGTATGCCCGTCAAGTACTTTAGCTGAATTTAAGGAAGTTGAAAGAAATCATCCAGAGCTATGGAGAAAGTGGCTTGAAGTACTAGAGAGATGGAGGAAGAAACTAGGCCAACCAGTAGAATGGATAAAATATGGTTTATGGAGGTGGCTTACTCCAGCAGCTGCAAAGAAACGTCTTGCAGTAAGAATTAAAGGGTATAATATAGACTGGAGAGAAGAATACAGAAAGAGGTTATTACATGGAATAGGTTTAGCTCCTATAAATGTTGAGAAAAACAATAATGTATACCGTATAGTCTTCTCTAAAGAAGTAGTTCCAGCAACAGCGCAATACGAGTTTTCTAGTAATATTAAAATGCTTAAATTCAGTATATACAGAGACTCCGATAACTATGTAATTGAGAGTAGTAGAGCTAGAATAACTATATCGGGTAATACCTTATTCTCTGAACACTACGAAGAAAAAGGATTCGAAGACCTAGCTGATGTACTCAAGATCATATACAGAATACATGGATGCGTTAAATGCGGAAGTTGTGTACTATGGTGCCCCCTACAGATCATTAGATTAACTAACAATGGACCATTACCAACTAGGCCTTGCCCAGCCTGCCGAATATGTCTAGAAGTATGCCCTATATCGGAGCTCCTCGTCGAAAAAGTAGTACTGCCATTAATTACTGATAACGTGGAAGCTTGGAGAAGAAGTACTAGAACTAGAAGAGAAGAATTAATTAGATCATTTAAGTCAATGGGTATAATACCTACACCTTAAAATAATAACTATTACTTTAGATACTTCCTTATCTTCAAAAACTTCTTTTCAGCTTCATAGAGTAGTTCAAATAAGTCCTTTTTAGAACTACTGTATTTATTTATTATTTTTACTGCTTCACTAAAACCAACGCCACGAGCAGATAAAAGTAATGCAGCTATACTGCCATAGTCCATGACAAATACTGCCTTCTTCTGTAATTCCTTGTATAAACTCCTTTCTTCACGAGAAAGTCTTTCTTCCTTCAATACTTTATTAACTACTCTATACTCTTTCTCTCCATCACCTTTAACTATAGCTACATACCTTGTCCCACATCTGGGGCATAATACATAGTCTTTTCTAAGAAGTTCTTCTACTCTACTCTTCCACTTGAACCCGCATAACATACATATAGCTGTTACTTCTTTACTCAATAACCTCTGTCTATAACTAGCTATATCAACAAGATATATTTTTGAGAATTCAGGAACTCTACTAACTACTTCTCTAAATAATCTAGTAGGTGTTGAAGTAGTTAGTAAGTGTATTTTGATCTTGTTATTCCAGAGCATATTCAAGATCTTGTAAGTATTTTCTATATCAAAGTCATTCAATAGAGTTTCTTTAAAAGCCTCTTTACCGATAACAGTATTTCTTAATGTTGAAAGTAAGGTTTTAGTAACCCTGTTATGTGGAGAACTAGGGTCTATTGCACCAAATCTTTGTGCAACAAAATATATTCTCCAAAGGAACAAGTTAGAGTTTGACACAATATAGTTCATGTATTCTCTAAATTTCTTATAATCTCTCCCAAGTTCTTTTAGGAAATTAATTACGTCTCTTATCTTATCTATTTTTAATTGAGTTAGATATAGGCTTATGAATATATAGTATGGTGTAGCGTATATTGATGGTTCTACATGTAG
>WAML01000096.1 GCA_015522345.1 Desulfurococcales archaeon | reverse complement strand
TTGAAAAACCCGCCAATATGTTTGTAGCTGGATTCATTGGAGTACCACCTATGAACTTCTTTGATGGTACTTTAAAGGAGGTTGATAACAAACTTTACCTAGACATAGGCTCTTACAATATACTTATACCAGAAATATACTGGAGTAGGCTTCGAGACTACATAGGAAAAGATATTGTCTTGGGTATTAGACCCCAAGATATAAGAATATCTACTAAAAAAGAACAGGGATTCTACAAAGCCGTAGTAACAGGATATGAGCCTCTAGGAACAGAAACCATTGTCCACTTCACTATATCCGAGGAAAAAGACTATGTAGCAGTAGTAGCTGGTGATATCAAGATATTGTTGAATCAAGAAATATACTGGAGTCCTCGCCAAGACAAGATGTACTTCTTCAATAAAGAGACAGAAGAAGCACTACTATAACAGATTTTACCGATCTAGATCATTTAAGAAAGAGGACATTAGAGCAAATCTAGCATTAATTTAGAACTATACTTGTATCTATTATATTCTCCTTCTGAAGAAGGTTTTCTAAGTATATAGAGTTTCTCATGATATATCAGGAGGAAATCTCTGTTGCGTACTCTAGCCCATTTCTCTCTAGTAGTCTTCATTTTATGTTGTATTTTAACTACTTCTTCTCTAAGAATAAATCCGGCGTTTAAGAGTAGGCGTAAGACATAGTGTGATATTGGTACAAAGTGTTTATGTACTCTAGTATCGCCAATTAATATACCTATATAACTACCCGGTTTTAATACACGATAACATTCCTTAATTACTCTACCAAGCATTACTAGGTACTCCATCAAATCTCGAGCTCTAGAAAGATCTTCGCCATCATATACCTCAGATTTAGTGCCTCGACTATATTTTATAATATTAAAGTATGGCGGGTGAGTGGCGATAAGATCTATACTTGAATCTTCTATTAATTCAAGGTTCTTAGCATCCCCATGATATATAGTTGTTTTTGCATTAACTATATCATCTATGTCAACCATTCCCTCTAGACCAGATTTACTTATGTAATCTCTTAGTTCATGCCTAGGGAGACTATTAATGAATTTCTCTAACCAGTACATTCTATGTAGTGTTAAAATAACTGCATTGAAGTTTATATCTACGCCTATACAGTTTCTACCCAATAATTTTGCTTCAATACATGTTGTTCCACTACCTATCATAGGATCTAAAACTGTATCACCGGGTTTTGTATACATTAATATTAGTGCTCGAGCTATTTGAGGAGGCCAGTTACCCCTATAGTCTCCTCTATGAGTAGCCCAAGAACCTCTCTTAGGAAAACTCCAGACAGTCGTTGATATATCCGTTAATTCTTTTTCGTTTGGATAAAGCCTCTTTATATCTATGGGCTCTAGTTTTACCACAGAACCTTCTACTATTATCTCATTAGTTTTTTTAATGAAGTTTAAGTAGTCACTATAATCTACTTTCCTCAAGGAACCTCAGCTCATACAGTCCTAACAGTCTCTTTATATGAAAATTATTGTGTTTATAAACTGTTGCGTATCAGCTGTAGTAGAGGTATATAGAGGAACTATTGCTTAGTCATTGAAGTAAATAATCTGAGGTATCTCTCTACGTGTTTTGTAACTATGAAGTTCTTTAGTACATGCCTATATCCGTTTTCGCCTAGTTTTTCCCTAGTTTCTGGATGTTTTATTAAGTATATTGTTTTCTCAGCTGCTTCTTCTACTGTTTTAACAAGATATCCTGTTACTCCATCTAGTACTTGCAATTTTATGCCTCCACTGGGCCTTGCTATAACTGGTTTTTTCTTCCATAGTGCCTCTGTGACTGCCAGTCCAAATCCTTCCCTTATAGACAACTGTAGTACTACTGTAGCTGCTCTTTGGAAGGCATTTACTTCAAGAGGCCCTACTCCAACAAGATTTGTAAGAAAATGTATATTATAGTCTTCTCCAGCATGTCTTACGGTTTTCTCATAGTATATCCAGCCCTCAGGATCGTCGTGAGCCATACTAGCCACTAGTAGTAGCTGTACATTTGGTATTTTCTCTTTAACAAGCCTATATACATCTATAGCACCCAGAGGATCTTTCCATGGATCGAAACGAGCTACTTGTATAATAATTGGTTTCTCTGGATCAATGTCGTATCTATATAAGATCCTTTCTATCTCTGTATACGACAACTCTTTGTTTTTATCACTAAGGGGATCTATTGAAGGAGGTGAAACATATTTTATTGGCGTAGGTATCTCTGGGTGAATAAATTCACTTAAATGAAATATTGAAGCTCTATACCCTTCTAGTAACTTTAGTATAAATTCGAAAACCGGTCTATAGGGAGAACTTAAGTCTATATGGCATCTCCATATCCACTCTTTTCTCTCTCCGTTATAGTACTTTCTTATTGCAAGAGGCTGTGGATCATGTACTACTATAAAGTCTCCGTTTAACTTTAGAGTTTTTTCTACATTATCTTTGTTTATCTTTAAATAATATTCTCTCTCATGTGGAGTTAAATCGATCTGTGCTCCTTGGAGAGCGTTATGTATTTTCTTAGTTATTACAAAGAAGTTATTAGGAGCTTCTATAACTTCCCAACTAGTTTTTATTCCAAGGGAATTCATTATTGGTACTAATGAGTAGAGTAGCTCAGCAACTCCACCACCAAAAGATGTAGAGTTTACATGTGTTACACTATACCCCTTTATCTTCTCAGCTAATGCTAACAGTTTATTTACTTCTTGTTCTCCAACGATATCTTTGTAATCAATAATACTTTTACTGGGTAAACTAGACACTAACACTCTTGAGTACCTCATGCGATCTTTAGGTAAACTATACTATGTCCGACAGTATACAAGACATGATATTTGGCAAGAGATTTATCTATTTTTCTACTAAATTTATTACTAGTAAGTGAATATTTGGTGAAAAATATTGAGTAAACTCTATAAAGAGATTCTAGAGTTTCTTGAATTCCTTGGTATACGAGGATATGAAGGAAAAGCTTATCTTGCATTATTATCTCTAGGTGAAGCAACTGCTCCAAAAATAGCCTCTAAAGCCGGCATACCTCTGCCTAGAGTATATGATGTCCTTGATTCTCTAGCAAGCAAAGGATTAGTTGAAGTAAGAGCTGGAAGACCTAGAGTATATAGGGCTGTACCTCCACAAATAGCCCTCAACTATTATGTAAGAAAATACATTGATAGCATTCTTGATCTAAATAAAAAGGTTATCGATGAATTAATGAAGATCTATAGGTCATCGGGCTATAAAGAACCATTCATATGGCTTTCAAGTAGTACTGAAATGAGTATTGAAAGAACTAAAGATATTATAGAAAGTACATCCATAGATGGATTCATGTCTGTTTCCGAAGAACTACTTGATAAACTGTGGAATACTCTATATAAGAAGCTCTCAAGTGATCCTTCAATGATATTTACATTAACACTAACATTCATGCCATCGGGCTCTAAAACTATAGAGCAACTACTCTACCTAGATAATATAGATATAAGAGTCCTGCCTACAGGCATAATAAACGCTGTTGAAACTGATCTCGCGAATGCAGTAATATTTGGTAGTACATATACTCTCTTTACTAATGAATGGGAGCTAATACTACTACTTAATGAATCCTATTATCATGGATATTGGAAAATCTCTAAAAGAATAAAGGAATTCAATATAAGACCCAATAGAGTATATAAAACAACACATCATTGGCTCTCTATAGCTTTAATAAATGATGGATTAAAGATAGGGTATAACGCATGGATAAAAGTGAGAGGCTATAGAGTTAAAGATAAAGAACCTATAGAAGTAGAGGGTTATGTAAAGAGTGTTAAAGCTAATGACTTAATTAGGAATATTGTAGTAGAGACTAAAGATAACGAAGAAATACAAGTTGGTGGATTAGGTGCTTCTGTAGAAGATGTAGAAGCAAGATATATTGAAGTAGTGTTTTCATGAACTCATTTCTATGTCTAATAAATATGTTTGATTTATATACCTATGGACATTTTCTTTTAATAATTCGCTACTTATATATGAGTAGTTAGACTTATTAAGTTTAAAGATAACTTTTTACTAATAAGTGATAGTTTTCTGGGTGGGTTATAGGTGAAAGCTCAAGCATCTAAACTAGTTATAGCTGTAATAATTGCTTTAATAATAGGTATAGGAATAGGCTATGGACTAGGAGCAGCTTTTATTAAACCACCAGTAGTAACTACTACAGTACCCACCACTATCTATGTTACTCAGACAGCTCCTACTACTGTCGTAGAGACTAAGCCAACCACAGTTGTAGAAACAAAGCCTACTACAGTTGTACAGACACAAGAAAGAATTACGCTAACTGTCATTGGACCCTGGGCTGGAGCCGAGATGGAGGCTTTCATGGAAGTATTGAAGGCTTTTGAAAAAGAATATCCAAACATCAAAGTCGAATACAGGATCTATAGAGCCGAAGATCTAGCATCTGTAGCACCACCACAATTTGCTGCTAAAATGGCTCCGGGAGACGTTATATTCACTGCATGGGGTTGGTGGGCAAAGAAGATGGGTGAACAAGGACATCTCTACGACTTAAGCAACTTAGTTAATACCGATGAGTTTATGAAAGGCATATTTGACCCAGTCACTTCCAATGGAAAGATCTATGGACTACCATTCACTGCTTGGGCTAAACCAGGTTTCTGGTATAGAAAGTCATTCTTTGAAAAATATGGATTAGAGCCTCCTAAGACATGGGATGAATTCCTTAGCCTACTTGACAAGCTTAAGAACATACTAGGGGGACCACCAATAGTTACTGGTGACGGCGTTGGATGGCCTATAAGTGACCTAGTAGAGCACTTCATAATAACCTTTGGTGGACCAGACCTACAGCTAAAGCTAATTAAAGGAGAAGTTAAATTCACTGATCCCGAGGTAAAAGACATCTTTGAAAAATACATAGTCCCACTCCTTAAGGAAGGCTACTTCAGCGAACCTATTGAATGGACTCGTGCACTAGAGCTGTGGTGGCAGGGCAAGTATGCACTCTACTTCATGGGTACATGGCTTACCGGAATGGTCGAAGACCCTAATGACCTAGGATTCTTTCCATTACCGGGTTGTGAAGGAGTAGTAATGGGTACCGACTACATAATTGTGCCAAAGTATACAAAGTACCCCGATGAAGCATTATTACTCGCTAAATGGTTGGCTACAGAAGGACAACGTGTACACGTAGGCACCAAATCAGGTAAGTTCGCTACATGGCTTAAAGTAGGTATTGAAGATCACTGGGGACCAATGCAAGAAGTATTCAATAAGCTGAAGGCTATGACTCCACTACCCGACTTAGACGACTCAGTAGGAGGAGATTGGCAAAAGCTATTCTGGGATCAATTAAAGTTATTATGGGTAGACCCTGGTAAATTAGACCAGGTATTAACAACTCTTACACAGAACTTCCCTAAGGAGTAAATTCAATAGCCTATAGTGGCGTATAGGCTATGAAGATCAGTAGACAATCTCTAAGTAAAATATCTTTTTTAATCCCAGGCTTCATCTTGATCATTATATTCGTCATATACCCTATTGTAGCAACCATCTTACTTAGTTTTAATATAAATCCTGTTCCAGGAGTAGATGTAACTGGTGGAAAGAGCATAGGTATTGATAACTACTATAAAGTTCTAACTGACTACAAATTCATTAACACCGAAGGACTAAAAACACTTTCATTCCCTATGGGTGCTATAATCCACAATATTATATGGATAGCCATACACTTACCTCTGACAGTCGCCCTAGGCCTACTCCTAGCTGTTCTTCTACAAAACGTTAAAGGTGGGTCAATAATTAGGTCGTTTATTTTCCTAGGGATGGTAATCCCAATGATCGTGGGAGGACTACTTATCCAGTTCTCCTTTGATAGAGACTTGGGAGTTGTGAATCTTCTTTTAAAACTATTTGGTTTAGGATGGATGGCTAAAACTTGGACTGCATACCCCGATACAGCATTATTCTCACTAATACTCGGGTCTGTTTGGCTATGGACAGGCTTTAGTGTTACCCTATACTCAGCTGGACTTACATCTATACCAAGAGAATTGATCGAGGCAGCCATAGTTGATGGAGCAGATTTTAAGACTATCCTCTTTAAGATCATAATTCCTTTACTAAAGCCTGTTACAATAACTGTAGTTGCAATGACCATACTATGGGATCTAAAGATCTTTGATATAGTATATGCTTCGACCCAAGGAGGCCCTGGCGGTGCCTCAATGGTTCTAGCTATACTCATGTATGATTACTTCACTAGAGCACAGGATTACCCTATGGCTGCAACAGTTGCAACAATACTAACTATAATAACGATCCCTGTTGTAATACTTTGGATAAAAATGGCTATGAAAGGTGGTGAGTAATGAGTAGGTCTCTGAAGAGCTTCCATGGCGGATTACTTGGTACACCTCTAAAGTGGATTATAGTTAACGTTATTGCTTGGATTATAGGAGTTTTATGGATTACGCCCTTCATAGGAATATTCATGACATCCATTAGGCCATTTAGTGAAGTAGTTAATGGATGGTGGAATTTATCACCTTTTACTCCAACACTGAAGAACTATATTGATGCACTATTTAATCCTATGTTCTCTCTATTAAGAGGATTCCTTAATTCATTCATAATAGTTATTCCAAGTACTCTAATCCCAGTAATGCTTGCTGCATTAGCAGCATATGCTTTCGCTAGATTTAGTTTTCCTATAAAGAATTATTTGTTTATAACTATATTGTTCCTAATGGCTGTTCCTCAGCAAATGACTATAATACCTATATTCTTTATGCTAAACAATATGCATTTACTTAATACTTATCAAGGACTAATACTCATACACTCGTCATGGGGTATACCATGGATAATCTTTTTCTTAAGAAACTTCTTCTCAATGTTACCAGTTGAGCTAGAGGAAGCTGCTAGAGTTGATGGTGCAACGAACAGACAGATATTCTTTAAAATAGTACTACCGATTTCGTTGCCCGGCATAATATCTGCTGCTGTACTACAGTTTGCATGGGTTTGGAATGACTTCTTCTTTGCCTTAATGCTCATATTCGACCCCGATAAAATGGTTATTACACAAATGCTTCCAAGGCTTAAGGGACAGTACCAGGTTGACTGGGGACTTCTTTCAGCAGGTTCTGTACTAGCAATGATTGTTCCTCTACTAGTCTATGCTACATTCAATAAATACTATATGGGTGGATTTAGAGGATGGGCTATGAAGAAATAATTTCAAGGTGAATACTATGGCTGTAGGCGTAAAGATAGAGAATGTAACTAAAGTATTTCCTCCCAAAGTAGTTGCCCTCAAAAACATAAATATTGAGATTAAGCCAAGCGAGTTCTTTGTAATACTGGGTCCAAGCGGGAGTGGAAAAACGACTCTACTAAGGATTATAGCTGGCCTAGATGTACCGACTAAAGGTAGAGTAGTTATAGGAGATAGAGTTGTAGTTGATGCAGATAAGGGCGTATTTGTAGAACCTAGAGATAGGAATATAGGCATGGTGTTTCAGAACTGGGCTCTCTACCCACACATGACAGCATATGATAACATTGCTTTCCCGCTTAAAATAAAGAAGCTCCCTAAGGAAGAAATCGATAGACGAGTAAAAGAAGTTGCTGAAGCCCTAGGAATAAGCGACTTACTCGATAGAAAACCAGCTCATATGTCTGGCGGACAACAACAACGAGTAGCAGTTGCTAGAGCTTTAGTTAAACAACCCGATATATTATTGCTTGACGAACCATTCAGTAACTTAGACGCTAGAATTAGAGTAACAGCTAGAGAATTTGTTAGAGAAATACAGAAGAAACTAGGTATAACAACTATTCTCGTAACCCATGACCAAGCAGATGCCTTTGCTGTAGGAGACCGAGTAATGGTTTTAAGAAATGGAGTAATGCAACAACTAGGCACTCCCGATGAACTATATGGTGCCCCCGTTAACGTGTTTGTAGCAAACTTCATTGGAGATCCCCCAATGAATATATTCCAGTTAAAAACCATTCACCCAATAATAGATTCATTGAAAATAAAAGAATACATACCGCCGAACAACGAATTTGTATACATTGGTATAAGACCCGATGAAGCTATAGCAATAAAGGATTTAGAAAATGCTCATCTTAAAGGAAAAGTAGTTATATTGAAATACCTAGGTTCCCGTAAATACGCTAAAGTTAAAGTTACGGACGACATATCTATAAGAGTATTAGTCGAAGACGAAGATATTAAAGAAGATAGTGAAGTAGGAATATACATTAGAAAACTGCATCTCTTCGGAAGTGATGGTAAGAGAATAGATACAATAAGATTCTAAATATTAAATACTATTTCTCTCCTTCTCCTA
Organism: Desulfurococcales archaeon; assembly: GCA_015522345.1. GTDB lineage: Archaea > Thermoproteota > Thermoprotei_A > Sulfolobales > Desulfurococcaceae > WAML01. The sequence goes on along the minus strand of WAML01000096.1, from coordinate 12,913 downwards.
AGTTAAACCACTGATGACATTCTATAATTCCACAAAACACTGTCATATGACATTAAGACGTTATTATTTGATGCGCTCTTTTAAAATATATACACTATATAATGCCATCTTGATAGTGAAAGACTTAAGGATAGACCCATCATTTATTTAATAAATTTAGTTCATTTTAAGTAATAGTATTGTTTTCGACTACTGCATATAGTTTATTTCGCAGAAGATAAACTCAATGGAGTGGCTTCTACTATCTACTAGTATATTAGCAAATATTGTTGAAGATCATACTGGAGATCAAGTAAGAACAGTATATAGTTTCCCTATCTATAAGGCCCGGCCACTATGATATCGAATCTGATGAAATAGTAACTATCGATGATGAATGCTGTCTCACTAAAACCCATCAGAAGGCTTTATGTTATTTACGCCACTCTACATCCCAATAATACTTGTTGTAGGAATGAGAACCGCGAAACAAAAATCTCTAGAATCCTTAGTGTAATAGCAAGATTCGTAGGTGTACTCATAAGTTGCTATTTATTAGATACATCAACAGGAGTAACGGTAGCTCTTATATCAACACAAATACTAACTATGGATTTAGCAACTATCATAATTAAAGAAAAATAGTGGAAAATTCCCTAATGAAGTATCCTCTAGTAAAACCCTCTATTTACAAACTTTGTTTATAATAGAATAGACTTCATAGCCTAATTCAATTAATAGTTTAATGTATAGAAATTATTTTATGGGGTGAACCCACGTCTATGGTTAAAGGGTATGTTTTCGTAACTGGCGGCGATAGAGGTATAGGTCGTGCTATAGTGTTGAAATTTGCTAGGTCAGGATACTATGTTGGATATAGTTATTATACTAATGAAGATGCGGCTAAAAAGACTCTTGATAAAGTGAAGGAGTTTGGCGGAAATGGATTTTATATACAAATGGATGTATCGAATTCCTCTAGTGTAGAACAAGGTTATATAGAAGTTTCTAAGAGATTCCCATACCTTAACGTACTCGTCAATAATGCTGGTATAATATTCTTTGGAACAATAGAGGATACTAGTCTCGAGGACTGGAATAGAGTTATTTCAGTTAACTTAACTGGTGTATTTCTTGTCACAAAAACATTCCTACCCCTATTAAGGAAAGCTCCTTGGGCAAGCATAGTCAATATAGCTAGTATAGCTGGGCAAACAGGCAATGTAGTAGCTTCAGCAGCCTATTGCGCATCTAAAGCAGGTGTCATAGGTCTTACAAGGAGACTCGCAGTAGAACTTGCACCACATATTAGAGTCAATGCTGTTGCACCAAGCTTTGTTGAAACAGACATGGTTAAACCATTCATCGATACACCAGAAAAGAGGCAGAAAATAAAAGAACTACATCCACTAAAAGATATTGCTAAACCAGAAGATGTAGCTGAAGCAGTATACTTCCTTGCAACACCAGCCTCTAGGTTCATAACAGGCCAAATACTAGGGATTAACGGTGGCAGATTAACGTGTTAATTAAAACTCTTTTTATATGGAGTCTCATAAATATATATAACCTGTTAAGCAATAAGTACTTATATTCCTACAAAATCCTATCTCTATAATCTAGAGTACTCTAGCTAATAACTTAGGGAAATGATGCAATAATTATATTTTTGAGTGTAATGATAGGCTATTACTTGTGGTGAACCTTGTTGACTCGTTCGTCGCGTATACCTGGTTTTTATAAACGTTCTTTTGATGAAAGGCTTAGAATAGTTGCTGAATGGGCTGGATTAACTAAAGAGGAAGTAGAGCTTTTGAAGAATACTGGTAATCTTGATAGAAAAATAGCTGATGCAATGATCGAGAATGTTATAGGAGGTATGACATACCCCTTTGCTATAGCCACTAACTTTAGAATTAATGGAAGAGACTATCTAGTGCCTATGGTTATTGAAGAATCTAGTGTGGTTGCAGCAGCTAGTAATGCTGCTAAAATGCTTAGAGAAGGAGATGGTATAATAGCAAAAGCTGGTCCACAGTATATGATTGGTCAAATACACTTGGTTAAAGTAGATGCTCCTAGGTATAAGGCTATGAAGATTATTGAGAAAAAAGAAGAACTCCTTGAACACGCTAATCAACAGGACCCTGTACTAGTCAAACTTGGTGGTGGAGCTAGAGACATCGAGGTACGTGTAGTAGATACCCGTATGGGCCCGGTAATTATAGTTCATTTGATAGTTGATGTACTAGATGCTATGGGGGCTAATGCAGTAAATACTATGGCTGAAGCACTAGCTCCTCTACTAGAGAAGATTACTGGTGGAGAAGCTAGACTAAGGATCATATCTAATAATGCAGTATATAGGATAGTTCGTGCATGGGCTCGTACACATCCAAGGAACGTAGGTGGAGAAGATGTTGCTAAGAAAATCGTTGAAGCAAGTATATTAGCTGAAGCCGACCCATATAGAGCTGTTACACATAATAAAGGTATAATGAACGGGATTATAGCTGTTGCACTAGCTACTGCGCAAGACCATAGAGCTATTGAAGCTGGAGCCCACGCATATGCATCAAGGAATGGAGTGTATAAACCTCTTAGTACTTGGGAAATAGATGAAGAAGGCTATCTTACAGGTACTCTAGAAATACCTCTACAAATAGGTATTGTAGGTGGTGCAGTAAAAGTTCATCCAATAGCACGTATAGCGTTGAAAATACTTGGTGTAAAAACAGCTAAGGAACTAGCGGAAGTCATGGCTGCTGTAGGCCTAGCCCAAAACCTTGCAGCACTAAGAGCGCTGGTTACAGAAGGAATTCAGAAAGGACACATGAAGCTTCATGCAAAGAACCTAGCTATAATGGCTGGAGCTACAGGAGAACTAATCGATATAATAGCAGAGCATATGGTTAAGGAAGGAAGGATAAGATTCGACTATGCCAAGGAACTTGTAGAAAAGTATAAGAATAAGCATGAGAGGAAGATATAGGGAAATCATGTTTATATCTCTAATAATGTTTTTTACACTATAGAACGTGTTTTGGATGAATACATGGAAGCACAGACCTAAATATATGTATTTGGCTGGATTGCAGTAGAAAAACTGCTTTTTTACTTAAGCCCTTATCTTAAGATCTGTGGGTATTGTATGTAATCTAAAGCGGTAAATTAACTACAATGAGTAATGAATTTAGTATAATTTATTTTACTACTAGCACGGGTTTACTAGAATATTTAACTATAGATTCAGCTACGCTACCTATGATCATTTCTTTAAATCCACCAGCACCTCTAGCTCCAACAACTAGTATATCAGCCTTCCATTCCCTAGATTCATTGATTATTTCTTCTACAGGATGCCCTATCCTAATCTTTGTATCAATAACTATGTCTCTACCATAGTTTCTCCTAATTTTCTCTAATGCATCAGACAATATGTTTTTAGCTTTCTCTAAAAGTTCTTCTTCTCTAACTAATAAGATCCCGCTTAAAACAACTCTAGCCCTTGAAGCATCAATTACATACACTATTCTAACCTTAGCGTTTAGTGCTAGAGCAAGTTTACATGCATAGTCTACCGCTTTATAAGAATAATCGCTTCCATCGTAAGCTACAAGAATATTATTTATTAGACCAGGTCTACTCAAACTATAAACCCCGGGTAAACAGTTATGTTCTAAAATATGTTATATTAAGTATAAAAATCGATTACGTTCTAAGATAGTATTTTAAAATATATTAGTTTTCTCTAGTTATCCTATAGACAATATTATTGCAGCTACTATAGCTAGTACAATGCCTATTGCCTGCAGCATTGATACTTTTTCTCCTAGAAACACTATTGCCAGTAGAGCTGTTATTGCTGGATAGAGAGCGGTTAATGGTATAACTATAGATGCTTTACCGCTCTCTATAGCTTTAACAAAGAATACATATCCTCCGCCGCCAAGTAATCCAGCTATACCAGCTAATGCTATATAGAATTGCTTATTTACAAAATCTATTCTCCCCTTATATGCTACGTATATAGTTAGTGCTAGTAGAAACGATGTTAAACTACTAATAAAGTATGTCTCAAGCCATGAGAGTTCTCTATAAGATAGTTTGAGAAATATTCCCCAAACACCCCATGTTACAAGACATAGTATAGAATATATAATCCACGAGCTCATCTACCAAACCCTCCTATACTAGTCTATGGCATGGTCTAGTGGTATTAGTGGGCCTATAGTATTATTTTTAATACTAATGCTATGACTACTATTATTAATATTATTAGGCCCAACGCGATCATTATTAATAAGCCTATAGCTAAAAAGAAAATTATAACACCAACTATTATTGGTGCAAAAAGTGCTCCAAGAAAACCAGCTAATAGCAATCCTAAGCCACTTCTTACACCAATAGCTCTAGCTATCAATATACCTATTACAAATCCTATTAACATAAGCACAATATAGCTAATCGTACCTATTAGTCCATGGATGAAAGCCATTTCATTTATACACCTCTCTAATAGGTAGTAAGTGGTAGGAATAGCTAATTTAGTATCTGTACATAATATATTTAATTATTACCTAATAGAGTAAGACTTATATACTACTTTCTACGTTTATCTAGGAATATATTTGAGATAATCCCACATATTTCCCTCTATAGAAATATATGTATTCTTCTTTAATAGATACATACTTTTATTATAGATAGATCACACTGTAGTGGGATAAGTTTTTAAGGACACACTGTGTGGTATTATGGTAGATATGTAGAGTACCTAGGGTGGTATATATGAGGATGCGTGGATTAAGTAAAGTAACTGTTGCAGTAATTGTTGTATTGATAGTAGTTGGAGTAGCAGCAGTCTTCCTCTTTAGACAACAATTTGGCGGCCAAGTAAGTCAGATAGTAATTGGTGTAACCGATAAAGTAACTGATCTTGACCCTGCTAATGCATATGACTTCTTTACTTGGGAGATCCTAAGTAATGTAATGGAGGGTCTTGTAAAGTATAAGCCCGGTACTCTAGAAATAGTTCCTGGTTTAGCTGAGAGTTGGGAAGTCAAAGACGATGGCAAAGTATGGGTTTTCAAGTTAAGGGATAACCTTAAGTTTGCTGATGGAACTCCATTAACTGCTAAAGATGTTAAGAGGAGTATTGAACGTGTAATGAATATTAACGGCGATCCTGCTTGGCTTGTAACTAGTTTTGTAGAAAAAGTAGAGGCGCCAGATGATAGGACTGTAGTCTTCTATCTAAAACAACCAACATCGTTCTTCCTAGCACTAGTAGCTACACCACCATACTTCCCGGTACACCCTGATTACTCGCCAACAAGTATTGATAGTGATCAAACAGCTGGTGGAGCTGGTCCCTACAAGATAGTGAAGTTCGTGAGAGACGAAGAAATAGTTCTTGAAGCAAATCCCAACTACTATGGCGATCCTCCTAAGACTAAGCGTATTGTAGTAAAGTTCTTCAGAGATGCTTCATCTCTAAGGCTGGCTCTAGAGAATGGAGAAATAGATATTGCTTGGAGAACTCTTAGACCAACTGATATAGAGTACTTTAAGGGTAAGGAAGGATTTAAAGTAGTTGAAGTACCTGGCTCTTTCATTAGATACATATGTCTCAACGTTAGAGTATCTCCTACAAACAATAAACTAGTGAGGCAAGCACTAGCAGCAGCACTTGATAGAAAAGAGATAATAGACGTAGTTCTTAGAGGAGCGGGAGAACCATTATATAGTCTAGTACCAAATGGTATGTGGAGCCACATAGACGCTTTCAAGAAATATGGTGATGCAAACCTAGACTTAGCTAAACAACTATTGTCGCAAGCAGGATTTAGTGAAGACAATAAGTTAAAGATAGAGTTATGGTATACTCCAACACACTATGGAGATACTGAAGCAGATATAGCACAGTTACTTAAGAGCCAGTGGGAGAAGACTGGACTTATAGAAGTAGAGATAAAGAGTGCTGAGTGGGGAACCTACGTAGACTACATAAGAAATGGAAGACTATCAGTATACTTACTCGGATGGTATCCAGACTATCTAGACCCCGACGACTATCTAACACCATTCCTACACAGTGAAGCAAACTCTTGGTCCGGAACAGGATACGCTAATGAAACTGTTGATAAACTACTTGAAGAAGCACAGAGACTTACAAACCAAGAAGATAGAGCAAAACTATACGAACAAGTACAGGAAATACTTGCTGAAGACGTGCCCTACATACCTATATTCCAAGGAAGACTATACATAGTAGCTAGAAGCAATGTAGAAGGTATAGTGCCTAGCCCCACAATGTTATTCTACTATGCAACACTCTACAAATCCTAAAATAAACTATAACATCTTTTTCTTTTCGAAAGACGAACGATGTGCTTTAATTTATTTAAAGTAGGTATTGGTGCTTAATATTGAGTGGGAGGGGTCTAGGCTACTATATATTGATTCGAGCACTAATGATTATTCCTACTGTCCTCATACTCTATACTCTAGTCTTTGTACTCCTAAGACTCTTACCAGGAGATCCAATATTAGCTGTAGTTGGTACAAAACATATTTCTGCTGAACAATTAGAGCATTTAAGGAAATTAGCTGGACTAGATAAGCCTCCCTATGTACAGTATTTCGAGTATTTATGGAATGTGCTCCACGGAGACTTTGGAGTAACTCTAGCAATGCCTATGGGTAAACCTGTGAAAGACTATATATTCCTTAAATTCCCTGCAACACTAGAGCTCACTATAGCTAGTTTCATAGTAAGTGTATTCCTAGGATTATTGACGGGTACAATAGCTGCTGTAAAGAGAGGTACTTGGATAGATTCTGCTATGAGACTATACAGTATTATAGCATATACACTCTTCATACCATGGTTTGGATTAATTCTCCAATACATATTTGGGCTTAAACTAAAAGTACTTCCTACGAGTGGTAGAATAGACCCTGGAATGTATATTGAATGGATAACAGGACTGTATGTATTAGATAGTATATTGACAGGTAATTTACAGGCTTTCATAAGCGCTATTTCACACCTTATACTACCAAGTATTACACTAGGGATAGTATTAAGTGGAGCATATACTCGTTTAGTTAGGAATAACTTGGTTGATGTACTTAGTATGGACTTTATAAGATCATATTATGCAAGAGGTCTTTCTAAGTATAAGATAATATGGTATGGTTTAAAAAATGCATTTATACCCATAGTAACTCTAATGGGGCTACAGTTCGCTATACTCCTTGGTGGAGCTATACTTACTGAGACAACTTTCAATTGGCCTGGAATAGGGACTTTCATCGTTGATCGAATAGATTATAGAGACTATAACTCGATCCAGGGAGCCATAATATTCTTTGCGTTTTTTGTAAGCGTGATAAGCTTAATCGTAGACGTCATATACGCATTACTAGATCCTAGGGTTAAGTATTAGGGTGTAGCACATGGCTTTGGCTTCAAAAGCTGTAGCAGGCGCTGCCTATAGGTTAATGAAGAAGTATATAGGCTCAAACGAGCCTGGTAAATGGATGTTTAGAGCTGGTTTTGCAATAGTATTGTTCTTTGTACTCATTGCTTTACTAGCTCCAGTAATAGCTCCCTATGATCCTACGGTTAAAGTAGGTGACCCCTTTGAACCACCCAGCCTAGAATATTTGATGGGAACTAATAAGATAGGGCAAGACGTATTCTCTAGAATCGTATGGGGTGCTAGAATAGTATTATACGTTGTATTCATGGCTACAATAATATCTATGTCAATAGGAGTTCCTCTAGGATTGATCTCCGGCTACTACGGTGGCCCATTAGATAGAGTTCTAAGTATGATAATGGATAGTATGTATGCTTTTCCCGCATTAATTCTAGCTATAGCAATAGCTGCAGTATTAGGCCCCAGTCCCACGAATACCGCTATTGCTATAGCATTTGTCTATGTACCAACATACTATAGAATGGTTCGTGGACAAACACTAAGTATAAAGAACACATTATTTGTAGATGCTGCTAGAGCTCTTGGTATACCCGATAAGACTATTATGTATAAATATATACTTCCAAACCTCGGGCACACTATTCTAGTGGTGTTTACACTAAGCGTATCTGATGCAATACTTACTGAAGCAGGGCTTAGTTACCTAGGTTTATCAGTTACACCACCTACTCCTGACTGGGGTTATGACCTTAGAGCAGGGCAGCCGTTTTTCCTAAACGGGTACTGGTGGTTATCATTCTTCCCTGGATTAATGGTTATGTTACTGGCTATGGGATTCGCATTAATAGGCGAATCATTAAGTGAAAGACTATCACTTGCAAAACCGAGGTGAAAAAATGGTTCTCCTTAGAGTAAATAATCTATCAGTTTACTACTATACGTTATCCGGTATTGTAAAAGCCGTTGATAATGTAAGCCTTAGTATTAATGTAGGAGAATGGATTAGTATTGTTGGAGAAAGTGGTTGTGGAAAAAGTACTTTAGCCCATAGCATAATACGTCTTGTGCCTCCACCAGGTAAAATAGTTAATGGAGAAATACTGTATAGAGGCAAGAACATACTCGATCTATCTGAGCCCGAGTTAAGGAAAATTCTTGGGAAAGAAATAAGCATGGTATTCCAAGACCCTATGACAAGTCTTGACCCCTTAAGAAGAATTGGGGATCAATTGGCAGAAGTGTATATGATACACGAAGATCTTAAGCTTAAAGAAGCTATGGAGAAAGCTAGAGATATGCTTGAAAAAGTAGGTATTCCAGGAGATAGAATAAACTACTATCCACACCAATTAAGTGGAGGTCAGAGACAAAGAGTAGCTATAGCAATAGCTATGGCTCTAAAACCTAGATTACTAATAGCCGATGAACCTACTACAGCTCTCGATGTAATAGTCCAAGACTCTATTATGGAGCTTATGTCTAGATTCAAAAAAGATGGTACAAGTATCCTCTTCATAACACACGATCTCGCATTAGCTGCTGAAAGAAGTGATAGAATAGCAGTTATGTATGCTGGCAAAATCGTTGAAATAGGACGTGTAGACGATATTGTAGAAAAACCTAGTCATCCCTACACTATTGGATTATTGAAGAGCGTGCCCGATATATGGGGTCCAAGAAAAATAGAGTCTATACCCGGCTATCCACCTGATCTTCGTAGTCCTCCTCCTGGTTGTAGGTTTCATCCTAGGTGTAGGTTTAGGTTTGAGCCATGCGACAAACAAGAACCACCACTAATACAAATAGAACCAGAACACTACGTAGCATGCTGGAGAGTCATGGAAAGGTGATGTAGTGTGGGAGAAAATCTTCCAGTAATTGAGGTATACGACTTAAAGAAGTATTACCCAGTAACAAGGAGTTTTGCTGACTTTATATTTAGGAGAAAAAGAGAATATGTTAAAGCAGTTGACGGAGTTTCATTTACAATAAGGAGGGGAGAGACTCTAGCATTAATAGGTGAAAGTGGTTGTGGAAAGACGACGACAGGTAGACTAGTTATTAGACTTGAAGAACCAACTAGTGGGAAGATCTTGTTTGAAGGAAAAGATATAACAAAAATTCCCTTGAAGAAACTACGTCCGTTTAGAAAAAAGATGCAGATGATCTACCAGGACCCTATGGCTAGCCTTAATCCACGTATGCCCGTAGGAGAACAAATAGCTCATCCACTAGTAGTACATGGTCTAGCTACGAGAAAAGAAGCAAGAGAAATTGCTCTTGAAATGCTTGAAAAAGTAGGTTTAACTCCATCCAATGAATTCTATGCAAGACTCCCTCACCAGTTAAGTGGGGGGCAGAGACAAAGAGTTGTAATAGCTAGAGCTATGGCTCTAAAACCGGTATTTGTTGTTGCAGATGAACCTGTTTCTATGATAGATGTATCTATGAGGGCATCTATACTAGATCTTCTACAACAGTTTAAGAGAGAATATAATCTAACAATGTTGTTTATAACTCACGATATAGGTGTTGGAAGAATAATTTCGGATAGAATAGCTGTTATGTATCTAGGTAAAATAGTTGAAATAGGTCCTACAGAACAGGTAATAAATAATCCACTACATCCATATACTCAAGCCCTGATAGATGCTGTACCAAGTATTGTTAGAAGGAAGAGGATGAAGAAAATAAGGATTCTAGGCGAATTACCCGACCCCAGGAATCCTCCTCAAGGCTGTAGATTTCATCCACGCTGTCCTTACGTAAAAGATATTTGTAGAAACAAGGAGCCTGAGCTTATAGAAGTTGAGAAAAACCATTGGGTGGCATGCCATATATATTCTTAGCCAATAAAACTATTGTATTGTTTCCTAATTCTAGCCATTTCTTCTTCAGATACTGTAGCCTTTAACTTACCTATTCTAGCTCTCTCTACTACAGGTGATTTACGGTATTCATTCCATAGGAAGTCTAGAAGTTCTTCTCTTTCCTTAACTGCTTTATCTCCTCCAAAACCAAGTTTTATTGCAGCCGATAAAGCAGCTATTTCACCCTCTATAAAAGCTGTTGTAGCTTCTTCTATGCCAGCGGCATCGCCAGCTATATATAGGTTTTCAATACTTGTCTCAAGATACTTAGTCCTTAGTGGTACAAGTCCACCTAATTCAGGGATCCACTTCATAGCACATCCTGCTTGACTAAATAATCTTATATCAGGTGCTAGCCCTACAGCCAATAATACGAGGTCTACATCAAGTTCTTTCTCTGTCCCAGGTACTGGATTGAATTTTTCATCTACTTCCTGTATAACTGCTTTTTCAACTCTATCACTACCTATTGCTTTAACTATTGTATGTCTTAGGAGAATTGGTACTCCAAGCCTTCTTATCTTAGCAGCGTGGACAAACCATCCTCCTATATGTGGGAGTATCTCTACAAGTGCTTCAACTTTTACACCTGCTTGAAGTAATTGATAAGATACTATAAGACCCACATTACCTGATCCAACAACAAGCGTTTTTTCGCCAGGTTTAATACCGTATTGATTCATTAGAGTCTGGGCACCGCCAGCACCCATTATCCCGGGGAGGTCATTGTTTTCAAAAGTCAAGCCTCTCTCAACAGCTCCTGTAGCTCCGATAATTGCTTTTGCTTTAACAATAATATTCTTTAGACGTGGTCTATGAACAGCTACTCCTACACCATCAGCGAAATATCCGTAGACACTTGCACCGTTCAATACAGTAATATTTTCTTTTTCTTTAACTTTCTTCTCTAGGATCTCAGCTATTTCGAATCCACGTATACCGCCATAGTATTTTCTCGATCCAAAGAATTTATGAGTTTGTTTAACTAATTGGCCTCCAAGCCTTAATCCTTCGTCAACAACTAGTACGTTCATTCCATACTGTGCCGCCTTTAAAGCTGCATGGAGTCCAGCAGGACCTCCTCCAACAACTAGTAGATCAGTCTCTACCTCCTCTGTAGGAATTTCTTCTACACTATAGTTAGATGGTATATCCGGTAATCCTTTCTGTCTCTCAACACGTATGCCTTCTCTTACAGGTTCTATACATGATCTCCTATTAGGTACTCCATTTATTTTTACGAAACAACTACTACACTTACCAATCATACAGAATGCTCCACGTGGTCTACCATATTTTACACTCCATGTAAAAACTCTTATTCCCAATGCATAAAGTGCAGCTAATACACTTTCTCCTTCATAGGCTTCAACAGCTTTACCCTCAAAATAAAAAACTATTTTCTGTCCACGCTTAAACGATATTATAGGGTGTTCGTAAATACGATAATCCTTCTTATCTAACAATTGATCCTACACCAAGTATAGTTATTACTATAGTATAAGGAAATAAACTTAGCTAAACCAGTATGTAGTCAATAGAGTGTCAAAGCAAATATCTAAAAAGCATCTTTTATAATACAGTTCAATAAATACTATTACCAAAACTACTGGTGAGAATATGTCTGAACAAGGATATGTAGGACTAGTACTTATAGAGCCTACAGACCCTACATCAGCTACTCTAGTTAAGATAAAGAATGTTTATGTAGCTAAGAAGACTAAGTATCAGCATGTAGTTCTAGCAGATCTAGAGATATATGGTAGATCACTAATAATAGATAATTATATCCAAAGTACTGAGAACGATGAACACTTATATCATGAAAGCCTTGTCCATCCAGCAATGATAACTCATCCCAATCCCGAGAAAGTATTGATTATAGGAGGCGGTGAAGGAGCTACATTAAGGGAAGTACTGAAGTATAGTAGTGTAAAAGAAGCTGTTATGGTGGATATAGATGGTGAACTAGTAGAATTTGCAAAGAAATACCTAGAAGTCATGCATAAAGGTAGTTTCTACGATCCAAGAGCTAAAGTATATATTATGGATGGCAAGAAGTATCTCAAAGAAGCTCCTAGTAAATACTTCGACGTAGTAATAATGGATCTAACAGATCCTTACTCAAGCGAAATAGCTAAAGACCTCTATAGTGAAGAATTCTTTAGAGAAATATATAGAGTATTAAAAGATGATGGAATAGTTGTTACACAAGCAGGCAATAGCTTCTTCTACACAGAAGTGTATGAGTGGGTCTATAACAACATAGCTAGAGTCTTCCCTATAACCATGGAGTACGAGACATGGGTTCCATCCTTTGGATACTCCTGCAATTTCATAATGGGCAGTAAAAAACATGATCCAAAATCACTATCTCTAGAAGAAGTTGATAAAAGACTTAAAGAAAGAAGAGTCTCTACGAGATACTATAGCGGTAGAGTTCATATGGCGTATGTATATAAACCAATAACTAAGCCTTTAAAGAAAAAAGAATAAAGAGAAAACAATTATAGTATTTACAGTTTTTCTCCTACCACTAAACTATCTAGCACTTCTTTATTGCCGCTTCATTTCTAAAGCACTACGTATATCTATTCTATGGTGTACCAGCTA
>WAML01000095.1 GCA_015522345.1 Desulfurococcales archaeon | reverse complement strand
GCTGAAGGAGAGCCCAGGAAGTTAATTGATGAATATGGAGTAAGTAATCTCGAAGAAGTATTCGTGAATATCGTAGGTGGAAGGTTATGAGCGCGTTTAAGAATTTATTGATCAAAGAACTTAAGAGCATTATTAGAGATCCTAAGATGTTAATAGCTATGTTTATTGTCCCTTTATTCTTGATGGCTGTTATGTATGGTATAATGGCGTTAAGCATAAGACAACAAGTAGAACAAGCAATACGTGAATCTGGTAAAGCAATAGTTATTAATCTAGATAATGGTGTATGGTCTAGGAAGTTTATAGGATTTCTAAAGGAGCATGGTGTAACTCCTATTCTATTCAATAAAGAAGTTGATATAGTTAGTGTACTCGAGAAGTATAGGACAAGAATAGCGTTTTATATACCCAGCAATTTTTCTACTTTATTGGCGGAAAATAAAACTGCTTACATAGAATACTACGTCTTATTTAAGTCACTAACTTTCGTAGAAACAGGATTAGCGGGCAGAGCTTCTTCTCTAATAGAGAGTTTCTCTGAAAATATAACAAAGTCTATCATTGCTAAAACAGGTGTATCTAAGGAGTTTGCTGAAAACCCCGTAAATGCTACATCTAGAGTAATAATAGGGAATAAGATAATAGAACGCCCTGAAGTAGTATTTATAAGTATTACATTTGTCAGTATGTTGATACCATTACTTGTATTTGTAATGCTTATATTTATTATACAATTTGCTGTAACTAGTATGGCTGTTGAAAAAGAAGAGAAAATGTTTGAAACACTTCTTACGCTCCCCGTTAATAGACTCAGTATATTGGGTGTAAAGCTTTTAGTATCGGTAATAATCGGTATAGCTTATGTACTAATATATGGTGCTATATTTGCATCATTCTTTCTAGGGGCAGTGACTATTCCTGGAGAAACGGGTATTCCTAGTGTAAGCATAACCTCAATATTACCTCCACAGACACTATACTATATTGGAATAGGGCTTGTGGGAGGAGTAGTGTTTGGATTGCTTCTAGCAACTATAATGAGTCTCTTTGCAGAAGATGTTCGTACTGCACAACTTATCTCTAATTACGTACTAGCTCCACTCATAATAATGTTCTTTATACCAATGTTTGTAGATATAAGTGGATTTAGTTATTCAGTAAAACTAGGTCTCTCTCTTATACCACTAGCTAATATAGGGCTTATACCGAAGTTTATGGTTATAGGAAATGGTGAACTAGGTTTCATAGCTGGTGTATCAAATATAGTCTACGCTATTATAGCGCTAGTGGTAGCATATAAAATAGTTAATACTGAACGAATATTTACCGCAAGATTATTTAAGAAAAAAGCTCTATTAAAAAGAAAATAACTTCTGTTATTAACAAAATACTTAAATAAATCCCTACGATATTTAATTACTTCATGGAACTGGTGGTAAGAAATGATACTGTTGATTTAATGATTATTCTTAGGTATATTTGACCCATAGTCAATTACGTTAATGAGATGCTTGATTATTTTTACCTATATTTTCTCAAATGACTCCATCATACCCTAATAATATGATCGTAATATACGTGTGATATATGGTGGATACGATGAGTGATGCTATAATTGCTAAAGGTCTTGTAAAGAAGTATGTGAGAAAGAGAGGGTGGATTAGAAAAAGAAAGGAAATAGTTACTGCATTAAGGGGGGTTACATTTAATGTAAAGAAGGGAGAAGTTTTTGGTCTTTTAGGGCCTAATGGTGCTGGTAAGACTACTACTGTAAAAATACTATCAACACTACTACTCCCAGACGAAGGAGAAGCCTGGATACTCGGATATAGTGTTCTCAAGAAGCCTCAGAAGGTTAAGGAAGTAATAGGAGTATCGCTTAGTGTTGAAAGAGGCTTTTTCTGGAAATTGACTGGATATGAGAATTTAAAGTATTTTGGCATGTTGAGAGGGTTGAGAGGTAGAGAACTAGAGGAACGTATAAGGAAAGTAATAGATTTAGTTGGTTTAAGAGAACTTGGGGGACATAATAAGTATTATGAAGAATACAGTTTAGGTATGAAGGCTCGTTTGAGTATAGCCAGAGCCCTTCTCCATAATCCTCAAGTAGTTATACTTGATGAACCAACTCTAGGACTTGATCCACATAGTGCTAGGAGGATAAGGGATCTCTTAGTTAGACTAGCTAGAGAAGAGAATATGACTGTCCTTATAACGTCGCATAACATGTTCGAAGTAGAGCTAATATGCGATCGCGTAGCAATAATAAATCAGGGTAGAATTATAGCTTTAGGAACAGTTAATGAATTAAAGAAACTTGTTTCAAAGACTATACCAGTAGTTGTTGAAGCATATAAGCCTGGTTCATCGAGTGATGTTATACATGATCTTCTTCGTAAGAGAACGGATGTAGAAGTGGGTGTTAGTGTTGATGAAAAAGGATTTGTAAAAATACGTTTACTAGCACCTATTGGTGAAGAAGACAAGTATATTCATGAAGTAATAAATGTTCTTAGCAAATATGGTGCTCGAATTAGATTAGCTAAAACCGAAGAACCTAGTCTTGAAGATGTATTTATAAAACTCACTGGTGGTATGGAATGGAGGTAAAGTATGCTACTGCTGTTATGCGTGCTAGCCTATACTCCTTCTACTGTTGGCTTAAGAACAATAAAGGATTTGCTGTAATGATGCTTTTGTGGCCTTATATGATGGCGTTTTTCCTACTAGGTATTGGAGTGTTAATTGGGAGTATTGAAGAATATAGTGTTAAAATGAGGGTGGTAAATCCTATATTCTATATACTCGCCTCTAGTAGTGTAATGGTTTCTAGCATTAGTATAGTTGATAGCGTTGCTGGCGAATTACTTAGGCATAGATGGATTGGTACATTACCCTACGTTATTGCTTCTCCACCTAGATTCATAGTATTTGCTATAGTAGGACCGTTACCTACTACAATGATTTCTTCACTAATAAGTTTGACCAGCATATTACCTGCTGCAATTTATTTTGAAGGATTAATTGGTGGACTAAAAATATTTGTAGTACTTTTGTTTATCTACTTAGGAATGATACCTCTTATAGGACTTGCTGTAGTAGTGGGTGGATTATCGCTGGCTGTTGGAGAAGAAGCTAATATCGCTGGATTTGTAACTCCATTTATACTATTGGTATCTGGTGTATTTTATCCTCAAACAATACTTCCATGGATTCTACAGATTATAGGGAAAATATTTCCTCTATACTATATCGTAGAAGCTACAAGAATTTTAGCAATTTATAGAATTCCACCATTTTCTCTATTCTATCCAATGGTATCTATACTTGTTCTATTATCTATGCTTTATAATACACTAGCTATCCCCGGTATATTGTTTGTCGAAAGAAAAGTGTTGGAGCGGGGCAATTATGAAGTCTAGAGGAGCTTTATTTAAAGCTATACTATGGCTACATATACTCCGTTTATCTAGGTATAAGTATAGTTTCGTCAACTACATAATAATAAATATCCTATGGTATATGATATTCTTGTTAGGAGCACTTATGTTTGTTCCATCAAATAGATTTAGTGCTGTCTCTTATACACATCTGACGCTGC
>WAML01000094.1 GCA_015522345.1 Desulfurococcales archaeon | reverse complement strand
ACTTTGATCCAAATACTATTGTAGTTAGAGTTAAGAGTAGAAAAATAGCTAAAGAAATTGCTAAGAAATTCTATAAATACATAGTCACTCCTTAACAGCTTTATAACATACAAATCCTTTCCCATAAACATCTCTAACAGGATACTCTATATATGGAGGATCTCCTGGTTTATAAGAGAGTGTTCCACAATAATCTACTACTCTAAATCCATGTCCTTTGAGTATGTTGTAGAGTTCCTGTTTCGTATAGAACCTTGCATATTCATAGAATAGACTTTCTCTTCTCCACGTCTTATACATATAGTATTCTCCCCAAGGACTATCGCGTGGAACAATGCATGTTATTAAATATCCTTTATCTACTAAGACTCTACGGATTTCATTAAATACTCTACCCGGTTCATCGAGAAAACATATAGTTACTACCATGACTATAGTATCGAAAGAGCTTTGTTTAAAAGGCATATTCTCTCCCACAGCATTAACTACTTCTACTCTACGTTTTCTAGCAATAACAAGCGGATTATATGCTGGATCAAGTCCTAGAACGTTATTGCCTAAACATTTAGAGAAAACACCTGTTCCAACACCTACATCTAGTACCCTACCATAAGGTGATAGAAATTTTATACATAAGCATTCATTGTAGAACGTTATAACGTTCCTGATATACCATTGATCATATACTTCGTAGTATTTATTAAAGAGGTTGTATGACAAAACAACCACCTATGATATTAGAGAAATTCTGAAGCCCATATCCATTTTATGTAGAGTATTTGAAAGGTATAATAAGTTTCGAAACTATATAGTTCATTAGGTGATATAGTATGAAGGTCTACGTAAGCATAGATTTTGAAGGATTACCTGGAATAGCTTCTCTCTCAATGCTTACTCCAAAGTCGAGCCAGTATAGCCGTGGAGTAAAAATTGTTACTCGTATAGCAAGAACTATAGCTGAAGAACTTTCTAAAGCAGGTGTCGACCGCATAGTCATAGCTGATAGCCACGGCTTTATGACCAATATAGATTATCTAGAGATGCCTAAGAAAACTACATTAATCCAAGGTTTCCCACGCCCATACTCCATGGTTACAGGGTTAGATGAATCATTTGATGCAATACTAATGATAGGCTATCACGCAGCAGCCGGCACTACAAACGCTATACTAGACCACACCTATAGTGGTAGAACATTCTATAGAATAAAGATTAATGGAGTAGTTGTAAGCGAGTATTTATTGAATGCATTAGTTGCCGGAGAATATAATGTACCCGTAGCTCTTGTGGCTGGAGACGAATATTTAGGTGAACAAGTTAGAACGTATACTCCATGGTCTGTCTTCATACCATTGAAGAAAGGTGTTAGTAGATATGCAGCACTATACGATAGCCTAGATGAAGTACTTGAAGCACTAAAAAGAGGACTACATGACGCTGTCGAGAGGATCAAGAGAAGAGAACTTAAGCCATTAAAACTAGGTAGTACATTAAAGACTGTGATCGAATTTAGAAACAATATCTATACAGATATAGCCTCTATAATACCTGGTGTAAAAAGAATAGATGCATATACTATAGAGTACACTACAGATTCTCCAAGAGAACTCCTGGGATTAATAGAAGTTCTAGCGCTAATGGCTATAGGAATAGATTCTCTTAGAAACTACATGTAGTATCTCAGACCCGGTGGAGGATCATCATTTTTCAGCATGTGCAATTCTCTTCATTGCTATAAGTCTACAGATATAATTCTTTTTGCTAGATTCCTTATATAGGCTCTCTCCCTCTGATCATGGGCGTATGAGTTAAACAACATTATGATCAGATCGTCTCTACGGAGTCTCGTAAACAGGGTAGACAATGTATTATATACTCTCTCGACACCATACAATACTATTTCATGAGTCAAATCATCAATTACTACAACAATGGGTTTATCCCTAACATAAGTCTCTATTAATAGCCTAAGATGATTCCCATCAAATACTGAAGTATAAGCCCCAATTCTTTCATCATATCGTGGGAGCCCAAGTCCTTTGATAACATATACTACATAGGGTTTTAAGTTACTTGAGACAATAGTTTCTTCCAAGGCATCTACAAAGGGGCTCCCAAAATACGTTATTATAACGCCCGACTTCAAGTCTCCCTTAATCTTGATGAGTCTATTAATTATTACTCTAATCATATCAACTGATAGAAATGGATCCTCTCTATAGAATTCAATTAAATAAGTCATTGGCACAATATTTCTTTTAGTAGCTAACGGTGTTCTAACAGAATAATATACTATCTTTGTAATTAAATCTAGGCCAGAATACATTATTACAAGCAATGCTATTAGTACAAGCATAACTATTGCTGGAACATATGATAAGAATCCCTGGAACGCTGGATTAAATTCAAAAACATATTCTAGCATTCTAGTGTAGCTGTTTATTAAGAAGAATAGTGTTACAAGAACAGATAATGCAGAGTACATTCTTAAGTGAGACCTCTGTATAAGTCTTAGAAACTCGTACATATAGTATAGGGCGATATTGATTCCAATTATATAGAGTAGAGCTATAGCCTTTCTTGAGAGATCAGTGGTTATACTGGATCCTTCAAAGACAACTATTACTGTTAAGAAAGATATTATGCTTAAAGCGAATAAGACGAAAACCACTATCATTTCCTTAAAAATAATACCTCCTCTAGCAATTCTTGTCCCAAGAGTATTTTTAATGAAGTATAGAAGGCCTGCGAGAGTGGCTATTTCTACAAAGATATAGTTTACTTTATGAAATAATGTGAAGACAGTTAAACCAATTATAGAGGACTGTATATCAATTACTCTATAGAGGAGTAGAGCAATTACACCATACATAAACGCTATAGAGGAATAAAATAAGAGCCTCCATTCAATAAAGTACTTAAAGTGTCTCAAACTCATTATAGCCAGTATCAATAACATTAAAAGAACTGAAATACTTATAAGAACAATGCCGCCGATATCAGGTAGACTAAATACTTTAAACTTAGATGTAGTAATAACATAAGCTAGTAGTATAGGCTCTATAATAGCTATCCATACCAGCCCGAGTTTATCGAGTAGTATAGGTAGAATGCCTCTGTTTTCGTACAATATGATCACTCTATCGTATTTACTTATTATAATAAATTGAGGTATATATACCTACTATGCTACATCGACTATTGAACGCAATACAGTATTTAAAGGATCTCTCTTGAAGATAGTACATTTTTTCCTAAACCAAAATATTCTTTATCTAGTATAGATTATTTGTCTTTCTCCAAATAGTATCTCGACGATAACTCAGGACTGAGAACTGAGAATTAATTAACCTTCTACTCTACGTATTACTTCTTCATGTATTCTAGCAATTTCTTTTACAACATTTTGTGGATTGCTACTTCTCGTTATATACCTTCCTATTATCTCATAGTCTGCTCCATTCTCTAGTGCCTGTCCAGGTCTACCTCCTTGATAGCCTACGCCTGGCGCTAGTATCTTTATATGTCTCCAACCCATGTAGTCTATTAATTTCCTCAGCTTCCTTATAACCCATGGTCTTGTTGCTGGAGCAACTAATCCCCATGCACCAGCTTTTATTGCTATATTAGTTAATCTATCAAGATATTTATCGAAGAAGTCTACGCCTCCTGGTTGACTCATAGAAATTATGCATATGAGCTTCGAGTCATTCTTTTGAAGAAACGAACCTAGTTCTTTAAGAGCACCACTATAGCCTATGAAGGCGTGGGCTGTGAACGCGTTAAATCCTATTTCAATCAATGGCTTAATAGCTAGTACCATCATATCACTTATATCAGCCAATTTTAGATCAGCTATTCTAAGCTCTAGATCACTAATTCTATCGAGTAGTACACTCAATTCCTTTACTCCATTAGCTCTAATAAGTAGTGGTAAACCTACTTCATAGCCTACTACATAATCTATTGTATTATCAACAATATTCAAAGCCCAAGAAACTACATCATCTACTTCTTCAGGAGGGTCTAGAGCTACTATTATTCTAGAACTAGATTTCATACCCATAATCTCATACACCAATATTTTAAGGATACAGTACTTTATCTGTGAAATACTTTAAGTTATTGAGAATAAAATAGATTGTCATTTATTTAAAGTATTCTCCACTATGTATTTCACGAAATAATAGTAGATTCTAGCTGGCTCTAACGGTCTACTCTTAAACTCTGGGTGAGGCTGTGAACCAAAGTAGAATGAACTAGAGTTTTTCATTTCAATGAATTCAGGGTATCCTTCTATACTCCACCCACTAACTTTTAAACCAGCTTTCTCTAGTTTATCGATATACTTAGGATTTACTTCATACCTATGCCTATGTCTTTCATAAACTATTTCTTTACCATATATTCTATAGGCGAGTGTATTCTTTTCTACAACGATAGGGTGTGAACCAAGTCTCATGGACCCGCCTAAGTGTTTTACATAGTACTGGCTAGGCAATAGGTCTACTACAGGATGGGGAGTGTGGGGATCTAGTTCTCTACTATTAGCTTTTTCTAAGCCAAGCAAATTCCTAGCTACTTCAACAACCATTAGTTGCATACCAAAGCATATCCCCAGTAATGGTATCTTGTTTTCTCTAGCAACTTTAATTGCCTCTATCTTCCCTTCTGTCCCACGTTTACCGAATCCAGGCAATATTATAACTCCATCCACATTCTCCAAGGCTTCTTCAACATTAACTATGTTCTTCTCTATATCTGTTGCTTCAACCCACTTTAATTGAACACCTACATTATTCCATGCACTAGCGTGTTTTAGTGCTTCAATAATGCTTATGTAGCTGTCCTTGAGCTTAGTGTATTTCCCAACCATAGCGATCTTTATCTTTTTATCAACTTTAGTTAATCTTTCAACAAATTCTATCCACTTATCTAGCTTAGGCTCTTTATACTCTAGACCGAGTTTACCAACAATATACTTAGTATATCCTTTCTCATGGAGTATGAGAGGAACTCTATATATTGTATCTACATCGGGATTGCCGAAAACAGCTCTAATAGGCAGATTAGAGTATAATGCTATTTTCCTACGTGCTTCATCCTCCAAATCCCTCTGAGACCTAACAACTATAGCATCTGGCTGTATACCTATACGCCTAAGCTCCTGTACACTATGCTGGACAGGTTTTGTCTTTTGTTCTCCAGTAGTAGACAATATTGGCGATAAAGCTACGTGGATAAAGAGAGTATTTTCATAACCCTCCTCTATCCTCATTTGACGAGCTGCTTCAAGAAATGGTAGACTCTCAATATCTCCTACAGTACCACCTATCTCCACGAGAACTATATCAACTCCTGTCTCACGAGCTATTTCTCTAATTCTATCCTTTATCTCGTTAGTTACATGTGGTATTATTTGTACACACTGGCCCAGATACTCGCCTTCTCTCTCCTTAGATATAACGCTATAGTATATCTGTCCTGTAGTAATATTGTGTTTCTTAGATAGATTTTGATGAAGAAATCTCTCGTAGTGCCCTATATCGAGATCTGTTTCACCGCCATCTTCTGTAACGAATACCTCTCCATGCATATAGGGGTTCATTGTACCAGCATCAACGTTTACATATGGATCGATCTTTATAGCTGTAACAGAGTATCCTATACTCTTAAGCAGTAGACCCGTAGAAGCTGTAACAACTCCTTTGCCTAAGCCAGACAATACTCCTCCAGTAACAAATACGTATTTAACCACTTGCGCCCATAATAGCCTGTGTATTTAGTGGTATTAATAGTTTCTTTAACTAATACTGTGAATAAGATAAATAAACTAGTTGTCGCATAAACTATCACATGGAGGATTCAATAGATATAGAAATAGAGTATGCTTCTTGGAGCGAAATATATAGAGCTATAACAACTATAGTCTCTAGTATATTCGAGAGAAAACTATCTTTTGAAATAGTCTATGCTATACTAAAGGGAGGAGTTATTCCAGCTAGAATAATAGCTGATGCTCTAGGAGTAGAAGAAGTAGGTGTTATCGGGATAAAGTTCTATAAGAAACCTGGTGAAACAAAGGATAAACCAGTAATATTTCATCCACCAACTATAAACGTAAGTAACAAACGCGTTCTATTAGTAGATGATATAGTTGATACAGGAAAGACTCTCCAGTTAGCAATAGAAGAACTCTATAGATATGGGGCATCAAAAGTAACTACTGCATCACTATACGTAAAGCCGTGGGCCACGATATCTCCCGACATATACTATAAAACTACTAGTAAATGGATAGTATTTCCCTGGGAAATAGGAGAATCTATTAGAGAAGGACTACCTATAGAGAAGCTCTTGGGTATTCTAGAGAAAGATCTTTATTACTTAATAAGAGATAATATTGGAAAGAAATAGAGTATTTTTCCTAAGCACATACTCATAAATACAAAGTATTATATGTTGTACATGGAGAAACCATATTATATAGACTACTCTATACTCTACAGGAGACTAGCTATTAGAGTGTGTGTCTCTCATGAACTCCGTCGACGATGTTGAGAGAATTAGAGCCTATATAGATAACGTCTATTACGTCTTAGAAGTTCTTAAAGAGAAAGAATTAGATAAAAAGTATTCTAAGTTAATAGAAGCGGCTGAACTCTATGCTAAAGATGCTGAATACTATCTTAGTGAGAAAAAAGATTTATTTACTGCACTTGCATGCATAGCTTATGCTGAAGGATTAATTGATAGTCTTAGATACCTTGGTTTAGAAGAAATTGATTGGAAGCCCCTCTCTAGTTTACTAAAGAGACCCAAAGTCTTAGTAGCAGGATCTTTCGAGATCATACACCCTGGTCATCTATTCTACCTTAGAGAAGCCTGGAAAAAAGGTAGAGTATACGTTATTGTAGCTAGAGATAAGGGTATCAATAGATTCAAGAATAGAGATCCTATTGTTCCAGAGAAACAGAGAGTGGAAGTTGTAAAAGATATAAGGTATGTATATAGAGCTGTTCTAGGAGATGAAGAAGATTATCTAAAACCAGTTGAAGAAATAAAGCCTGATATAATACTCCTTGGGCCAGACCAGTGGCCTAACGAAGAAAGGCTCTATGAAGAATTAAAGAAACGAGGTCTAGGGAACGTAAAAATAGAGCGTCTTAGAGAAAGAATAAACGAAGGCATTTATAGTACAACGAGTATTATTAGAAATATCCTTAAGAAATACTGTAGTTGTTAAACAACTATTATTTACTACTTTTGTACACAATATTCTTTCTCAAACTCCATTGTCTCAACTTTTCTACACTACTTCTTTCTTCAGCTTCTTTTATAATAGAGTCTATGTCTATGTCTACTTTATACCATTTATCTATTTTTGCCAAGTGTTTAGCAGCTAATACTATATTGTATCCTACATTGTAGGCGTCATAGAAGGCGTTTTTATTAGAACTAATATCTTCGGTACTGTGATGATATGCTAGAGCCCACGGTGGAATATGGACTCCCATGCTATTCAATACAGCCATCATATAAGCTATGGTCGTTATAGCGCCTGTATCGTTTCCTACAGCTATGAAGCCAGCTACTTTTCCGTCAAGTAAACTCTTCCCCACATGGTATATCATGTTCTCCATGCTTGTGAGTCT
The DNA here is from genome assembly GCA_015522345.1 of Desulfurococcales archaeon. GTDB lineage: Archaea > Thermoproteota > Thermoprotei_A > Sulfolobales > Desulfurococcaceae > WAML01. The sequence continues at coordinate 1,878 of WAML01000094.1, read as the reverse complement.
ATCTATGAAGTTTTTAAGTAATCCACTTACGGTATACCAGTAAATAGGTGTTCCAATAACTAGTCCTTGTGTTTCTAGAATTTTTTCTCCAATCATATTGAAATCATCATCGTCTATAATACATGGGAATCTACAAGCTTTTATATCATCTGATACACAGCCTATGCAAGGCTTTATGTTGTAGTCGTACAAGTGTATAAGTTCTGGTTCTCCACCAGCATCAACAACACCCTTTTCTACTGCAACAAGTAATTTAGAAACCCACCCATATCTTCTTGGAGAACCATTTATTAGCACTATCTTCACTTTCTCCATATAAACCATCACCTCCTTTATCAAGTAATAGAGGCGAACATTATTTAAGTATTCATTTTCATGTAATAGGGTATTTTAATGATAAACCTAGTATTTGATTTTTATTTTATATTCAGTTAATTATTTAGAGAAGATAAACTACTGTATATCGGCTTATATATAGTATAGGCTCTAGCTATAGAATGGTGGAGTAATTGCCGCGTTCACAATGGAATGTATTCTTAGCATGTATGTTTATTGGACTAGGTACTGGAATGATATTTGATCAAGCTGGAGCTGGAATAATAATTGCTCTAGGAATAGCTTTTCTACTTGGAGCGTTTCATGCATTTAAAGAATAGCATTATAGGTGTTGGATAAAGTGGTGGAACTCGCTGGATATTCTGAAGAAGATATTATAGATATTCTCTTAAAATACGTTGACGAACCTGGGTTTGGAGAAAGACTTGGTAAAGGAGATGATGCTAGAGATATTATTCCTAGAAGCCAGAGGATAATATTCTCTATAGATGGATATAGTATTGAGTCTGTAAAACTTCCTTGGAGAACATATAGTGATGTAGGCTGGAGTATAGTAACTAGTGTAGTAAGTGATATAGTTTCTAAGGGAGGCATACCTTATGCTTTAATGGTTTCAATAGGATTGCCTAGAGAATTCTCAGTAAATGAATTAATTGAGCTGTATAATGGTATGAGTGAAGCCTGTAGATTCTATAATGTTAGACTATACGGTGGTGATACAAATCTTTCTAGAGACCCATGGATAAGTATAGCCGGTATAGGATTTACATCAGCAGCATATCCTCCTAAGAGAGATGGAGTTAAAGTAGGTGATTATATAATTGTTACAGGCTACTATGGTGCTTCAGGAGTTATAGCAGTAGATGGCATAGATAAAGCCAAGGATATAGAGTGGGTGAAGAAGTATACTAAAAGACCTTATGCAGACACTCGTTTACCTAATATATTATCTAACTACTCTAAAGTAATTCATGCATCAATGGATGTAAGTGACGGGCTAGGATATACACTTTACACACTAGCTAAATCATCGCAAGTACTACTCGACTTAGAAACTATACCAAACTATTATACTGAACTAAATAGTTATTGTAGAAACAATATGGAGTGTATAGTAGAACGAATAATGAATGGCGGAGAAGAATATGGAGTAGTACTAGCAATAGACTCAGCGTACATCAATAAAATAAAGAAAGAACTAGAAACATACCAAATACCATATAGAGTAGTAGGCAAAGCAATAAGGAACACTACTAAAAAACCATACATATTACTATGGGGAGAACCTTTAGAAATAAAGAGATGGGATCAATTCAGGGGATGGACTACAATAGGATAATTTTCTAAAACATTATTGCATACTTGTATTACCCATATCTTTTGTTAAAGTTTCTAGTAAATTATTGTAGGAAGGAGAAAATTATGCAGAGAATACATTAGTTGACTCTCTTACAGAATATAAGGTGTTTATCAATGAATTCGAGGGTGAAGTTTTTTGTAAAGGAAGCTAGTCTAGATTAACTCAAGAGTTTATTAATATAT
>WAML01000093.1 GCA_015522345.1 Desulfurococcales archaeon | reverse complement strand
TACTATTATCCGCCTATACCACCCGATCCAATATACTTAATGAATACCTTGATGCAGGCAATAATGTATCCATACTATTATTACATATCAATTGAGATGTATAAATCACTATTAGAATTATGGAAGAAAACTATTGAAAATATAACTAAGTCCTTTGAAGCAAAGACGTAGTCTTCTACAATATTTTTTCATTAAAACTTTTTCTTTTCCTTTAATAAGAATTCTAACTAGGTTACTACCTGTATAAGACAAGATAAGTTTATAAATAACAACCTATTCCTCTAAATGTATTTTAAGACAGAGTTCTTTGCTAGAACACCATATATTCTATTGTTTACCACGCTATCAACGATCATTATTGTAGTGAGTATGTTATATTACATAGTTAAATATAGAGATTTTAGGTTTTTAAAGAAAAACTCATTACATTACTAACTCTATTGTTTATAGTAATTATTGCTAGTGGTGTACTAAGTACTATCATAGTTGTACCTAGCAGTGGCAAAGTCTTAGCGAGTAAATATGTTAAATATATTGATGAACCTATAACTGTTTCTATGACGAGAATAATACCATTGGAAACAGCATATGCCTACGCTGTTTCAATGCTACGAATACCAACACATAAAATATACATGGATGAACCACATCTATACTACATAGACGACTCCGTTATCTATAACTGGATTATCGAGCCAGAAGGTACTTGGAATGAATTATTTAGAGAAGCGTATGGAGCAGTGTTCATTAATGGATCAAGTTATCCACCTAAAATAGAATTCATTAATTCTACACTATACTGGTCTATTCATAGAAAGAAGCTAACACCATTGTTTATAAATACTTTGTATAGAGAAATAAAAGTAAAAGCGTTATCATGTAGACCATTATTTGAAGACAATGTAGAAGTTCTAGTAGATGGAAAAATCTTCATACTAATACCTTTAGTTACGTGGATTAGAGATTCTATAATAACTATACCAATACTATATGGTTATACAGTAGTCGATCCTAGTGGTAGAATAGATATAGTTGAAGCCAGTAATCTAAGAAATAATCCTGTAACAATGAAGGCTTTCTATGAGTATAAAGTACCTGTATTACCGGAGATTATTGCTCGACAATGGGTAGAATTATATCGATGGAGTCCAGGCTTCATAAACGTTGCTTTTTATCATCAAACATTTGTTATAAGAGATATAGGTTCTAATCCACAACCATACCTAGTATTTGATAAAAATGGGCATCCCTACTGGGTTTGCCTCTTTACATGTTTGTATATGTATATAAACGGCCATTGGCTCATCTTTTTGTTCTCCCCAAGACTCAATGAATAGGTGCTTCTAGAATGGCATCGTATATACAGAAAGCTCATCCTAGATATGATTGGGAGAGATTTCAATTAGCAGAACCTATTCCCTTAATAATAAATAATACATTGAAGATAACTATTATAACTAGTGATGGCGGGGGAGTAATATCTATAGATTTAGTTGATGTACAAACAGGTAATGTATACTCTATATGTATACTCTATACCAGTAGAGACAAAACTTTCCCTAGAAACATTCAAATTATTTATAAAGACAATAAGTGGACAAGTAGTTAATGAAACCCAGCCACCAACACCTACTACAACGCAACAAGAAATTCAGAAAATTAAGAAGATAATCGATATAATTAATGATCTACAAAAACTCTTAAAAGAGATCGAAGAATTAGAAAAACAAATTAGTGAAACAGAGGCTAAGTAACCACTATACTTATCTGACAATTACTACTGTTACAGGAGAATTTATTGCTATAGCAAGTGCTTTACTACCTATAGTTAATTCACTTGATAAAGTTCTTCCTCGAGCACCTACAATAACCATATCATATTCTCCTTCACTTATTTCATCGAGGATCGCCTTTACAGTACTTTCTTTTAGAGGATCAATTTCTCTTTCCTTAAATACTGCTTGTATCCCTCTACCTTCTACTCTCTTCTTAGCTTTTTCTAAAGGATCTTCGCTTGGTTTATACTCTCTAGGTTTAACATATAATACTGTCACTTTAGAGCCGTAGTGACGGGCTAAATCAATTGCTAGATCTAAAGCTCTATAACTATTCTCACTACCATCTATTGGAACAAGTATCTTTCTATAAAGGAAGCTTATTTCGTATGTAGGAGCTTCTCTATAGCTCATAGAATACCACCCTAGTTTCCATCATGTCTAGTAAATATAGGTACACTGTATAATTAATATAGTGTAGTTATTGTTATGATAAACAGTTATAGAATAAAGCGAGCTTAAATTTAAAAAATAATAAGTTAGTCTAGCAACTCATTTTCAAACAAGTCTTCTACCACACCTTGGACAGAATTTAGCTTTAGCAGGTATAATTGCTCCACAGTATGGACAGATCTTTTTGCCTGGTGGAATTTGTGGTGTTTGCTGGTAGCTCGGTTGTTGAATAGACTGTGGTGGAGGCAATGGATATGAAGGTTGTTGAGGAGGTATTGAAGGGGGTGGTTGACTAGCTGTAGTAGCTGGTGGTGTACCATATGGTTGCTCAGGCTTCTTTCTATGTGAAAACAATATGTATCCTATAAATCCTGCTGCAACTGCACCACCTATACCAGCAACAATGTATATCAAGTTATCAGTAGATAATAGTCCCTGATTACTCTGGGTGTATGTGGGTTTTGTAGTATATGGTGTTGTTTCTATTATAGACTGGCTTGTGGATGTAGGAATTCCAGTGGTTCTACTAGTCTCTCTAGTGGATTCTCTAGATGTTGTTGGAGATGTAGAAGAGATTATTTGGCTAGTCTCTTGTTGACGAGTTGTTGTAGGAGATGAAGTATCTGTTATTGGCACTACAGTAGTTGTTGTAGGAGTTGTCGTAGTAAGTGGTGTTGTTGTAGGTGTTGTAGTTGCCAATGGATATTTATCTATAGGGTCATTAACTAATTTGTAATCAGTTAATTTATATACAGCTTCCTTTTCTCCATTAGTATAGCTAAGTATTATGAAAGGTAGCTTAAAGTCATTGTTTATGTAAACTATACTGGTTGTTTCTATTAATCCATAGGGTGTATTGAATGTTGTTGTATGATTAACTATAAATACAGGTATTACATGGTTGTTATAAACTATTTTAGCTTCATCAACTACTGTTATCCAAACTTTATACGTGCCGTTGAAGAGGTATTGATCATTTACTGCATCATATACATGTCCTATAGTCTCTAACTGTATAGACTCTCCCTTGTACGATGGATGTATTCCCATATGAAAGGGAATCGGGTCATCCGTCCAGACGTGTATCTCGGTATCGTTTGCATCATAGTATATTGCATAATCACTTGTCCAATCATCAAATACAAACCATACCATTGAAGCAGTCCATTCATCATTAATATACACGTCTTCCATTACAATCCATTGCTGGTATTCTTCAGTATAGTTTAAATATATGTATGCATTACCTGTTTCCCCACTAGCATACTCTATATCATAGTACCACTCATCTTCTATATTGAAAGATACTGTCTCTAGAGAACTATATGGCTGCGTTAATGAGATAAACAGTAGAAGTACTGCTACAATCAATACTTTGAGAATTCTATTAACCAAATTATCCATTTCCTAAATCACCATATATATTATTCTTCTTGATTAGCTCCACAGTATGGACAAATTTTTGCATCCATTGGAATAGCTCTACCACAATTCCAACAATATTTAATAGCCATTTGCTGTGGAGCACTAACTCCCTGTGGAACCTGCGGCTGACTCGCTTGTCCTGGAAAACCATAGTGGTGTTGTACAGTAGTAGATTGCTGTATTTGTTGTGGAGTATAGGGTGTTGGAGCTACTGTTTTTGACTTAGATTTGCGTTTCTTCATAAAGAAGAATGCTGCACCACCTCCGGCAACAGCTACGGCAGCCAATCCTATAATCATTATAGTATCTATCTTAGGCCCTAAGGGAACGTCTTCTCCACGTAATATCGCTGCTTGAGCATTTGCTATATAGTCGTCTACAAACGGGAATCCGCTATAGAGGTCTTTAACCATCTTGAACTTCTCTATAGCAGCACTATAGTGTTTAGCATAATATAGCCTAAGGCCTTCTTCATACAACTTCATTACAGGATCCTGGGTATTATCTACATTATTCCTAGACAGTAGTTCTAAAACATACTTTGATGGTATAAAGAAGTTGAATCCAGGTACTTCTCTACCGCTTCCAGTTGGATCAACTGACCCAAAGGATACTACTGCAACTACTTCACCTTTCGAATTAACCATAGGGCCGCCACTATTGCCGTGGTTAACGTTTACATCTGATTGAAGAACTGTTATACCTGTAGTCTTCTCTCTATAACCACTAACCATTCCTTTAGTTATAGTCGGCACCATCATTGTAGATTTACTTAATAGCTCGTGAAAAGTGACTGCGCCAGGATACCCTAAAACCCATACTGTTTCACCAACTTTCACTTGATCACTAGATATCTTGAGAGATGGAGCATGCTGTACCTCGATCTTAATCAATGCCAGGTCTTCTTTTTCAAAAGGCGTTGCTTCAACTATTCTAGCTGGATAAAACTTCCTTATATTACCTATACCAGTAGCCACTTTGCCTACTCCAACATATACGTCAACACTATAGTCCTGTATCCTAAGTTTATTAGTTAGATAGGCTGAAACAGCTTCTTGGAATAAAGCATTTAATAGTTCATTACTAGGCGGTTCATTAAAAGTCTCGTAGTATGCTTCAGCAAATACATTAACTAATTCGAGAAGAAGCGGCAGTTTTTCTTCAAAATCGGACTCAAACTCATTTACTACATGTCCATTCGTTATAATATATCCATTAGGTGATACAAAGAATCCAGTACCAAACATAGCTGTTTCAACATATATTGGCTGCTCTAATCCAACTCTACTAAACAGCTCTATTTGATCTTCCCATATAATCCATGCATGAGGAATAGTAACTACTAGGACGACGGCCGCTCTAGCTGTCTCCAACATAATAGTTTCTTCAGATACTGTTTCCTCACTATAAGCTACATCTATATTTAGGAAAGGACTAATAATGATTATAGCTAGTATTATAGATGCTAATGCCTTACGCATTAACTCCATATTACACCACTTCATATACTATGGACTACCTTACGTCTAAACCTATATTGCCTGTTATTTAAGAAGTGGGTTTGATTGGTTACAGCAAAACCACTGAAATACGGAAGAAATTGTTTATATTAAAAATAGGTAGTTACATAATCTATGATGCTAAGGCATACTATGCATTGTATGCTATGTCCTTTAAATAAGTATTGTATGAGGTGGCCAAACCTGATGTTTTGTTTTATTTATTTAGGGTAACCTAGTTTTAATTCACCAGCCTAGAAACATTTTTGCTGACATTGCTAGTGCTTCTATAGCTGGTAGTCTTTCTCCAGAAAAGAATAATAGTAGTGCATTACCGCCAGTCGATACATGTATTTTTTCATTAACTCTATTTTCATCAATTAATGAAGCTAAATGTCCTCCACCAATTAATACGAAGCCTTTACTATTATATGCTGATTCAAGTAATGCTAGAGTTCCTTTTCTAAACCTAGTATCTTCTATTACTCCAGCTGTACCCCTCATTACCACAACTTTTGCTTCTCTAATAAACTCTGTATACATCGATATAGTGTTCTCACCTATATCCATAATCTTGCCACTTATTTTACCCAGTCCCTCATTACGTATGTTTCCTTCACTATCTATCGTTGTAAAGTCTACTGGAGTCTCTATAGGTGCTCCTTTAAACAATATTCTTCTAGCCCTTGGTATAAGGCCTAGCAACCCTTTTTCCTCTAATAAACGAAGGTTTTCCAGGCCTATATCCACTCCTTTAGCTGTAAGGAATAACTGGGCTACAAGACCTGTAGTAAGTATTCTATCTGCAATCCTTGTTGTAACAAGGTGTTCTATAACCCTCAGTATATCATATACTTTTGTCCCACCGAGAACAAATATTCTAGGAGACTCCATTTGCTCAATAGCTTTTCTTAAAGCATTAACTTCTCTTTCAAAAACAGGGCCTGCAGCACTAGGTAGTACTACTGGAAATCCAACTATACTTGGCTGACTCCTATGAGCTGTAGCAAAAGCATCATTCACGTAAGCATCAAATAAAGGCCCTAGCCTCTTAACCATATAAGTATTGGCTTGAACTTCTGGAATAGCTTCAATTAATTCTTCAGATACAAACCTTAGGTTATCGAGTAATAGTGCTTCACCAGGCTTTAATTCTTTAATCATATTAATTGCTGTAGGCCCTATAACGTCTTCAACAAACTTTACATCAATACCACTGTACTTCTTCAGTAGCTCTACATGCTTATTTAAAGGAACAAAATCAGGATTCCCTGGCCTACCTTGATGAGAACCTATTACTAAAGCTGTATTATATTCAGTAAGAAGCGTCTTTACGGTCTCTGCATGAACTCTAATTCTTCTATCATCAATAATTTCCTTAGTATCAGGGTCCAGTGGAACATTAATATCTATTCTCAAGAATACTTTCTTCATCCTTATATCAAGGTCTTCTAGCGTAGGTATTTTTGGTAAAAGAGC
>WAML01000092.1 GCA_015522345.1 Desulfurococcales archaeon | reverse complement strand
GTGTAATACCAACCAATACTAATCTATAAATAAAAATGTTATTTTTGTGTAAGTAAACGTGGATTAATTTTATTTATTCATTTTATTAATAACTTCATCTACTACTTTGCTACTTACTACATTCAGTACACTATAGTTCTCTCTATGACTATTATTTATCCAGGCAATTACTTCAGATGCTATACTAACAGCTATTTCCTCCGGAGTTCTAGACCCTATATCTATCCCTATAGGAGCATGGAGTTTATTCTTTAAAACACTATATGGAATACCTTCCGAAACAAGTCTTTTAATAAACTCTATTACTTTTCTCTTACTACCAAGTAATCCTATAAAAGATGCTTTAGAGTTAATGATCTTCTTTAAGACAGTATAGTCAACATTTATTTCTCCGTGAACTATTAGGACTATATCATTTTTATCAACACGTTTTATGATATACTCAGCAATATCCTCTGGCGAGCCAGCAAATACTTCTTCAGCATACGGGAATACTTCTTTATTAGCTAATTCTATAAGAGGATCGGCCACATAAACTCTATATCCAAGTATATTCAATATATCGGCTAAAGGCTTGCCAATACGTCCAGCTCCAACAACAAATATCTTTGGAGAAGGCTTTGCTACATCAATATACACAGTTAATACACCACCACATATTAATCCAGTATCAATAGCATTCTCTACTTTTCTACCAGTAAAAGAAAATTTTACGAGAAGAGGCTTACCCTCTTTAATAGCTTTAAGAGCATGGTCTATAACGCCTCTTTCAAAAGGTCCTCCACCTAATGTCCCAAATACACTGCCGTCTTCCCATACAACAATTTTAGCACCTACGTCACGCGGTCCACTACCTTTTTTATCAACTATAGTAGCTATTGCAACTTTAAACCTCTTATTCAATCCTTCAAGTACTTTACTAAACAATTCTTCATCCGATAAATTCCTAGATAACGTAATCTTAGTTATTTCCGGCTCACCTCACATAACTATTATTTTTCTACATTAGTTTAAATTCTATTAAGTACCTAATACTTTATAGTAGTATAGCTCCCATATATTAATGTATCACGTAGTTATACTTGGGTGCAACCATGATTATATCAACAATAATACTTGCTGCTGGAGAATCCAAGAGATTTCAAGAAAATAAACTACTACAAATAATAGAGTTAGAGAAACCCATTGATAGTAGAAAACGTTTTAGATTAATAGAGTTTCTAATTATAAAATATCTTGAAAACCCTGAAGTAAATGATGTAGTAGTTGTAGTTGGATATAGACCATTAGATATAATAGAGGCTCTTAAAAACCTAGATATAAAATTTGTCTATAATCCAGAGTATGGAAAAGGTATGAGCTATTCTGTTAAAAAGGGTATAAGAGCGATCTATAAATATGCTGATATAGCTATTATTCATCCAGGTGATGTGCCTTTCATAGATATGAATACTATACGAGAACTTATATCATACGCTATAAAGCTATATAGAGACAGAGAAGATTTTATTGTATTACCTAGTTATGAAGGTAAGAAAGGAGGACATCCTTTAATAGTTTCTAAAAATCTAATACCATACATACTATCTATAAATGAGGAAACTAGAGGACTCAAAGGCTTTCTAAATAAATTCAGTAATAAGAAAAAATATGTTATTACAAGCGATCTGGGAGTACTCTATGATATAGATACACCAGACGATCTCGTTAGAGCTGAAAAAATATTTGGTATAAAATGGCTAAGAAGTTCTAGCTAATTTCTCTCTAATATATTCCCTAAGGTATATGCCAACGTATTCTCCTAAACCAGGTTTTCCAACAAGTTCTTTATCGGCTATAACAGGTTTACCATTTACTATTACGTGTAATGGCCAACCACACATTTCTACTCCTTCAAATGGATTCCAATCCACTTTATGATGTAGTTCTTCAGCTTTCACTACCTTGCATTCACTAGTATTCAATACCGCTATATCGGCATCACTGCCAAGCGCTAAAACACCTTTCCTTGGATATAGTCTAGTTATTTTAGCTGGGTTTGTAGATACTACTTCGATGAATCTGCCAAAGTCTAATATATTCTTCTTAACCCCAAAAGTATATGCTAATGGTATAATTAACTCAATTACTGGCAACCCGCCCCAAGCATCCCATACATCCACTTCTTTCTCTTCCCTAGGAGATGGGGCGTGATCGCTAGCTATAGCATCTATTACACCATCCGCCAACGCTTTCCATAAACCAAGTACATCTTCTCTAGTCTTTAGAGATGGAGCGCACTTTAGGTAATTACCGAGTCTCTTAGCATCTTCTCTAGTAAAGTAAAGGTATTGAGGACATGTTTCAGCAGTTATTCTTACACCATGAGATTTAAGGAAAGATATTGTTTCAGCCTCTATCTTAGAAGTTACATGAGCTATATGGACATGTGCTTCAACGGTCTTAGCATACCATCCAACTTTAGTAACTGCAACTGCTTCAGCAAGATCACTTCTAGCCTCATGATGGGCCAAGGGGTCATGCCGATGTTTAACTCTTTCAATACCTAAGTCGATCAATGCATCGTCTTCGGCATGAACAATAACTACTCCATCAAACTCTTTCACAAGATTCATTATCTCTAGAATTGCTTTATCACTAGCACCCCAGGGCTTTAATGTAAATACTTTATAACCTATAACACCTTCTCTAGCCAAACTAGGTATATTATGTAGATTTTCATCTTTCATCATACCAGCATGTATTCCAAAATTTATATAAGCATGCTTAAGTCCCTCACTAATTTTTAGCTTAAGTTTATCAACGTCGTCAACAAACATTCTCAAAGGCATATCAAATACTGTTGTAATCCCTCCATAGACTGCTGAAAGTGTGCCTGTTTCCCAATCTTCGTGATGAGTGTAATCAGGATCATATATGTGAGCATGAACATCTATTCCTCCAGGAATTACAGGATATCCCTTGCCATCAATCACTTCATCAACTTTATTTAAGTACTTTTTATAATCTTTAACAATAGCTTCTATACTCCCGTCTTCAATAACGATATTCGAGTCAACGAAAACTCCATCACCACTATAGATTTTAACATTCTTCAACAATAGAGCCATGGTCCCACCATAGAATTAATTAATAACTGAGCTATTGTTTAATCTAATTAAGCTACTAATACTTAGTGACTATTATTTTTTGTGAAAAAGAATAGCTCTTTCAATATAATGTATTAATATACTGTATCAATACTCGAGCAAACGATAAAACACATAATATATTGCTACATAAATTCTATTAATGGATCAATTAGTAATGCTTATAAACTAATAATAGAATACACAGATATATTGAATAATGAAATGTGGGTGAGAAAATGACCCAG
>WAML01000091.1 GCA_015522345.1 Desulfurococcales archaeon | reverse complement strand
GTATCTGAAGGCTTTGTCGAAAATTTCTAAGGCCTTATCTAATTGTTCAAAGGTAATTGTTAGAGGTGGTGATAGGGCAAATCTATTTCCATAATATCCAGCTCTCTTAACTAGCATACCTAGCTGCATGAGTTTCATAGACATCCATTTTGTTTCCTTAGTTGCTGGCTTCTTAGTCCTTTTATCTTTCACGAATTCTATTCCTATATATAATCCTTTTCCTTCAACATATCCTACTATAGGGTGTTCTTCAGCTAAGTCCTTCAATCCTTTTATGAAGTACTCACCTTTTTTCTCAGCTTCTCTCGCTAGATTCTCTTTTTCAAAGATCTCTATAGTCGCTAATGCTGCTGCACATCCAAGCATGTATCCTGCAAATGTTGTAGAATGTGCTCCCGGACCCCATGAATCCATTATATCTTTTCTCCCAATTATAGCTGCAAAAGGTAGTCCATCAGCTATTGATTTAGCTACAAGAAATATATCTGGCTCTATTCCGGGATAGTGTTGTATTGCCCACATTTTACCTGTTCTAGCCCATCCAGTCTGTATTTCATCTGGTATGAAGAGTATATCGTGTTCTCTAGCTATTTTATAGAGTTCTGGAAGCCAGTTATCAGGGGGAATCATATATCCTGCGGCACTCTGGTAGGGTTCAATAAGCATTGCAGCTACATTAGATACTCCTCTAGATGAATCATATAATCCATAATATCTTGAGCTAAGCATATAATCCACTATATATAGGCAGTCTTCAGCACATTCTCTACAATCATCTGCTCTAGGATTGCAGGGGCATCTATAGCAGTAGGGGAATGGAAAACGTACTATACCTGTATCAGCTGGTGGTACCGGATATATTTGAGCCCATGTAGAGAAGCTATGGGTTAAAGGCGCTGTCCCTATTGTTCTACCATGATAGTCTCCCCATTGCGTCATTATTATTGTTCTACCAGTATAGTATCTTGCGAGTTTTATAGCTACTTCATTTGCATCGCTGCCAGTAACTGTATAGAATACTTTCTTAGGAAAGTCTCCAGGAGTTATTGAGACAAGTTTTTCTCCCAATTTAATTCTTACTTCACTAAGCATTTCTGCATATTGAACTATTTTCTTAAACTGTTGTATTATAGCCTCTAGAACTTCAGGTCTATGATGACCTACATTACTTACAGCAAAACCTGCAATCATATCAATGTATTCTCTACCATCAGCGTCATACACTAATGCTCCTTCACCAGCTTTCTCAATTATAGGGGGAGCTTCGTACATACTAAAGGGCATTGCACCAAGAGATTCTACTTCAAGAGCACGTTTTAGTAGCTCCTTACTTTTTTCTCCAAAACCCCATTTTTCAGCTGCTTCCAAGATCTTTGCAGGATCTGGTATAAGTGCTAGTTTTTGTTTGATAGTATCGAAAATTTTTGTCATATACTCTACACCAATTAAAGACTTGGTTTGGAAAAAATTTAATGTTTATCCTAATGATTTTCTCAAGAAATTGCATAATATTTAACAAAAGAGATCATATAAGTGTACGTTTTAATATATTGTTTGGAAGCAATAGTAGGTAGTCGACTTTCGTATCGATTTTCTTAGATAATTTTCTATAGGTATGCTCGAATATTGCGAGAACATATATGTAGCGTACATTAGCTCTTAATCGAGTAGCTAATTTGTAGAGTGTATATATAGTGCCTCCAGTCCAAGAAATATCGTCTACTATAACTACATCCTCTCCTTTCTTTAAAGACTTCTTAGGTATTGTAATATATCGTTTAATCCTTGGACCCTGTATATACATTTTTACTGTAGTATATGGGAGACTTAAACCCCCAGGCATATATGCATCTCTTACTCCAAAAACTAGTTTTTTATTCAGATAAAATGCTAGGAGAGTAGCAAGTACCATACCCCCTCCTTCAACAGAAAGTATTGTATCGAATTCAATGCTTCTAAGTCTTCTAGTCATGTATATAGCTGCTATATTTAGTATATGGGGGCAAGCTGATAATACATTGTTGAGTTCTGGAAAATCAAATACATTCTTAAGTAGTAGTTTATTAAGTTCTTCCCATGGATTAACTATTTTTCTAAGAATTGGAAGCATTTGATTAATTTTCTTAATACTAGGATATAGGTGCTCATTAACGTATTTACTTAGTGTAGGAATATCTACGCCCAGGATCTCTGAAAGTTCTTTCAAAGTATACTTTTCTTTAGCAAGTCTAATCATTGACAAAAACTCGAGTTTCAATAGAAGCTGTTCATTCATAGCCTATGAGCCTCACAAAACCCGATGAAAGTATTTTGCACTATAATAATATGTATATCATAGCTTATATGTAAGATCCTGTATCAAATTATAAGAAAGAGTAAGGAAGTAAAAAATAGGTTGTTATCTAATTCTACGGGCCATTACCATAGACATTACAGCTTTTTGTACATGAAGCCTGTTTTCTGCTTCTTCAAAGTATAGGCTCTTTTCATAACTATCTAGTACTTCATCGGTTACTTCTTGTCCACGGTCAGCTGGTCCACAGTGCATGTAGTATGGTTTACCAGCTTTCTCTAGTCTCTCCATGGTAACTATCCAGTTCTTGAATTTAGCTTGGTATTCCTTAGCTTCTTCCTCATGTACTTTGCCGTCGGCACTAAATGGTGGGAAGAAGTTCTTGGGGCTCCAAGCCTTTGGATAGACAAATGTAGCTCCTTCGAAGGCTTCGTCCATATCATATACTATCTTGAATTCGCTTCCCCAGTATTGCGTGTATTCCTTGACTTTATTCATTATGTCATCGAGTAATTCGAAACCTGGTGGATGAGCTACGTAGACATCTGCTCCAAGCATTGCAGCTATTAATGCTACACTTTGTGGTACTGCTAGAGGCTTTAATCCTCCTGAATATGCGTAGCTTACAACGAATTTCTTGCCCTTCAGATCCTTTGGCCAGCCAAGAGCTTCTAGTGCAGCCATTGCATCAGCTAGTGCTTGGAATGGATGATATAAGTCATCCTCCATGTTAAGAACTGGTACACTACTCCATTTAGCGAATTCTTCTATTATACGGTGTCCTCTCCCTATAATCCATTTGGCTGGTTTTCCATAGATACGGATAGCTATTCCATCACCGTATCGGCTTAATACTCTAGCTACATCTCTTATGGCTTCTGTTTGATAAGGTACCATATCCTCTGGAAGTGTTGGTGCATATACTTGGTCGGGGCTTATGTATATACCCTGTCCTCCCAACTGGTATATGCCTGTCTGGAAACTATTTCTTGTTCGAAGGCTCTTGTTATAGAATATCATGTATAACGTCTTTCCTTTGAGATACGGAGTCTCTATTCCCAAGTGGAACTTATTCTTTAGATCTCTGGCGGCCTCTAGTACTTTGAATATGTCGTCAATACTGTAGTCGATGTTTCTAAGCCAGTGTTTTCCAGAAAAGTAACCTACATACCATGGAGTGTCCGCCATAACTTATACCCCCAGTTACAGCTACTATTAATTTTCTATCTCTCATATATGTAGAATAAAAATCTACTTCTATAGTATGCTATATAATGTAATGAACTGTCTAGCCAGTAATAGTGGTAATTAATATATCGAGGTAATACTTGTGTTTTCAATTCCTTGTAACTATTTATAATCCGTTGTAAATATTTATGGAAAACCGATACATTTATTAAAAGTGTTTCACCATATATAACACAACTATATATGGAGGGTAGAAGTGTATTGGATAAAACTCTTCTAATAGTTTTAACAGTAATAGTAGTGGCTATAGTAGGAATTGCTGCATTAGCGTATTTCGTAATAGCTCCAATGATCTATAATAACCCGTTGCCCATACCAACGTCAATACCGTACCCAGGCACTTCTCGAACGTCATCTCCTACAACACCAGTTACAGAGTCGATAGTAGGAACGACTTCTACAACACAGGGAGTTGGAATCGATATTTCTGGTTACTGGCATGGAGTATATGACAGTAGGTCAGGGTCTAGTGGTGAATTCACGTTTTACTTTAGGAAATCGGGAAGCGGGTTTACAGGCTACCTTAACATAACTGATGTAGCTGGAAAATATGTTGGAGAAAACATACCTATATCGGTGACTATTGAAGGAAATACGATAAAACTGGGGTGGGTTGCTGCAGGTGCATCATTTACAGGAACTATTAGTGGAGACTATATGGAGGGTACATGGAGTTTAAGTGGTAATTTAGACTCGGGTACATGGAGTGCAAGACGTGGATACAAAGATATATTTACTGAGACAAAAACAGAAACACCTATTACCGAGACTGTTACTACTGAAGAAACAACTGTAGAAACAACTACTCGAGAAAATCCATTTGATCAAGCGCAAGACATTAATGCACCACAGGAAATAGAGTTTATTAACAATGACATCAAGAGTGTTCTAACAAGCTTTTACGGTGGAGCAAAACTAACTTCAATAACAACACAGGGCAATATGTACTATCTAATATATACCATTCCTGTACAGACGAAATCTTCTGACGTAGATGCTATAGCTAATAGCCTCTCTCAGTTAGGCTACGAGATTATATCAAAGGCTTCTGCAAGCGGTGATTGGATACTCCAAGCTACTATTGAAAGACAGGGCGTGATATATACACTAACATTGGGAGCAAATGCTGACGACCAATACGTAGTAGCATATATATCGGTTGTACAAGCATCATAGAATTAAAGCAAAAGAATATACTCGGCGCATAAAATAGTTTTTCCACTAAGGAAAGGAATTCAGTGAGGGCGACACTCTTCATCTAGTTTCAAGTTATTGTTGCGAGGAGGTATTTCATCATCCTATTATATAGAAGAGAGCAATGTAGCTTAAAAAACTACTCACTCCTTTCTTCAAACAAGCCCTAGATACGTTTTAATAGCGTTCGGTACATCAATACCGTATATACATCTAAATTGAAACGCTATGAATGATACATGTGTGTAGCATCTAAATATTGTTTGATAAAAGGAATAACACGTGTTTGTAATTTCTCCCAGTGCATATGGTCGCTGTAACAACTTCTATTCCTCTAAACAAGTAATTGCTCTCGTAGATAAACTCTACAACTACTGTTCCACTATCTATGTTTTACTATTTACAGGTTCTTCCGAGCTTCATTTACTACTCCAATACTTCTTTGAATAGAATACTCTATTTTCCAGTCAGAGCAAGGATTTGGTCATGCATGTGAGAATAATACAGTTATCGTCAGAGTTACTTATTGCCTATAGGGTACCTATACTATTGCGGGAGATACTGCTAATGCATCACTTCCACTAGATGACGATATTGGTATTTTTAAACAACTTATGTTTTAAAGCCTTCACCTATATTTTCCTCGCTTATAATGATAGCTCCTTGTTTTTGTACAAGTAGTTGTCTATGAAACTTGCTATGAAAGATGATAGAACAGCTAGTACATTTATTATAGCTACTATGGTTATCTTTTCAAGTTTACTTTCATCACTTCATGCCTTTAATTATAACTATATAGTTTAAACAAGAGAATATTGCTTAAACGATCTGGAACACTAATGATGCTATCTAGTAATAATATAGCTTAAACTCGGCTAATCAACAATATTCTATAGTATACTAGATAGAATAGGGAAAGAAAAATGTATTAGTGAGTTATTTGATATTTAAAGAATTTATTTTACTCCATATAATGTTAATGCTAGTACAGCTGCTTTAGTCCATAAACCATTTTCTGCTTGCTCGTAGATAATTGATCTCTTTGGATCATCTATTACTTCATCATCTGCTTCATATCCTCTAAATATCGGTAGTACATGCATTAATACTCCATGCTTGTCCATTAGATCAAAGAGTTCTTTTGTAACTTTCCAGTTCCTGTATTTCTCATAGATTCTTAGTTCTTCATCTTTGAATTTACTATAGCCTAGCTCTACTAGTTTTGGTGAAGCCCAATTCCTTGGGAATACAGCGTGAGCACCACGTAGTGCTTCTTCTAGATTATCTGTGAATTCTAGGCTGCCACCGCTTTCCTCAGCGTTCTTCTTAGCTATTTCCATTAGCTTAGGGTCTAGGTCGAAGCCTGGAGGCCTAGCTACTACTACGTCTACACCGAATCTAGTGAATAATATTATGTCCTCTTGTACACTACACCATCCACGTATTTCTGGACTGTATGCCCACATTACAACGTATTTCTTTCCCTGTATTTTACCAAATCTTTCTTCGAAAGTCATTAAATCGGCTAAGCCCTGTGTTGGATGGAATTTATCGTCAGCCATATTGATTACTGGTACTCGTGCATGTTTAGCATATGTTTGTACAACAGTATTTCCTCTACCATATACGTAGTCAATAGCTTTATCTAGGATACGTATTCCTATTCCATGCCCGTATCTCTCATACATTACAGCAACGTCCTTGTCTGCTTCACCTACTTTCTTTTCACCAACCGCAAGACGTGTTGTCTTAGCTTCTATATAGGCTGCGTGACCCCCTAGTATGGTCATGGCAGCCTCAAAAGCTGCTCTAGTCCTAGTTGATGGCGCATAGAATAGCATGAAGAATACTTTTCTATCGAGTATCCTAGGTATATCCTGTAGGCCGAAGTAATGGTATCTCCACTTAAGTTCTCTAGCTAGGTTTAACGCTATCCTAATCTCGTCAACACTCCAGTCTAGAGTTGATATAAGGTCTCTACCACTTAAGTCCATAACAAGATGTCTCATTATACCACCCTTGGAGAGAATCTATTATTAGATACTATGTCCACAAGGATAAAAATACTGCGATATAACTATGTGTAGAAACACTATAAACCAGCTATAGCAAGAATACTAGTAATAGGCACGCGACACCCTGCAGACTCTCCCGAGGGGGAGATGGATGATGCAGGGTCTCGCTATTATGTGGGTGTGATGAGGCCGGACCATAAAATGATGTGGTGAATGTGTTCGCTAGGGCTGAAGTGTATTAAATACCTCTTATCTCCTATTTACATTATTCTCCATACTGTATCAGGTTCTATGCATATGCCCGCTCTTTCATACAATGTATATGCAGCTTTATCTACTTCATTAAGTAGTTTTTCTTCATCTATTGTAAGTACTTTTCTCTCGAACATTACTAATTTGCCATCGACTATAACGTTTCTAACATCATGTCCTGAGGCAGAATATACTAGATGCGATAACGGGTTGTTTAGAGGTTTTAAGTGTGGTTGCCAATAGTCTATAGTTATTATATCTGCTCTTTTACCTACCTCAATAGAGCCAGTAATGCTATCTATTCCTAACGCTTTAGCTGCATTTATAGTAGCCATTTCTATTATTTCTTCAACTCTAATTGATTTAGGATTAAGTGTTCTAAGAGGCTGTAGTAATGCTGCATGCTTCATTTCTCTAAGCAAGTCATAGTCGTCATTTGAAGGACCTCCGTCAGTGCCTAAAGCAACATTAACTCCTCTCTTAAGCATATCACTTATTCTTGCAGCTCCGGAACCAAGCTTCATATTACTACAAGGATTATGGCTTACGTTGGTCTTTGTTTTTGCTAGAATATCTATTTCTTCATCTGTAACCCATATTACATGCACAAATACTGTCTTTGGACCTGTTAATCCAAGCCAGTGAGCGAATTCAACAGGCTTTTTCCCAAAGTTCTTTAGAGTGTATTCTACATCTTCTCTGACTTCGGCTAAATGCATTGTTATACCTGTTTCTAGCTCTCTAGCTTTTGCAGCAATCTCCCTATATAGTGTAGTTGATACTGCTCCTGGAGTCCTTGGCCCAAACCATATCCATAGCTTATTCATCCATCCGTGGTATTTATGGTATAATCTGATAGTATCCTTTAAACTTGTATCACCATCTTCTATAAGTCCTTCATGGAGAACGTTTTCTTGTGTAGCATAGCCTGTTAAATCCATTACGTGCCTAGCTAATGCGGCTCTTACCCCACTTGGTTTAACTGCTTCTTCAATTATTCTATCTGGTCCATAACGGCCTACAAGACCTGTTTCAAGGAAAGTTGTTGTACCTGATTTTATCATCTCTACTATAGCCAGTTTAGCGCTTACAACAGCTTCGTTAGGAGTATAGTTTCCTTGTAGAGGCCATATTCTCTTCGTTAACCAATCTATTAGTGATACATAGTTTGCACAGCCTCTTAGTAAAGCCTGCATCATGTGTACGTGGGTATTAATTAATCCTGGTAATATAATGTGTCTACTTACATCAAGTACTATATCTGATGTAAAACGGTGTTTTTTGTCAAGTTCTTCCCTCTTACCTACATCAATTATTACTCCATCTTCTATAGCTACAGCTCCATCTTTTATTATTCTACGCTCTTTATCAAGTGTTATAATCCATCCTCCCCGGATATATATGTCCGCCAAGATGCATCTCCTTGGATATTTTTCTAAGTTCTCCAATAATTATTATAGCTCCTTAGCATTTAATAGATAGAGTTATTATGGATACTAGTTAATAATTAATAAAAACACTCTTCCCCTATGGTGTCTACATTGTTTAGTCTTCTCGAGAAACCTAGGAAATTGATAAAAGCTGCATTAGGAGAAGTTAAAGCAGATCTAGTTATTCGTAATACTAGGCTAGTTAACGTCGTTACTAGTGAGATAATTGATAATACAGACATAGTTATTTATGAAGGATACATTGTTAGAGTAGATTCGCCAATAGATAATATAGACAAGTATATTGGCGATAAAACAATTGTTGTTGACGCTAAAGGATCCTATGCTATGCCTGGATTTATTGAGAGTCATGTACATATAGAGTCTAGTATGCTTAATGTAAGAGAATTTGGAAAACTAGCTGCAATGCATGGCGTAACAACTGTTGTTGCAGACCCACATGAAATAGGCAATGTATTGGGTGTAGATGGTATAAGATACTTTATTGAAGAAAGTAGGTATACTCCTATTAGAATATTCTTTGAAGTACCTAGTTGTGTACCGGCTGTAGATCCTAGTTTTGGACTAGATAGTGGAGGACAAATAATTGATGCAGGACATGTAGCTGTATTAATGCAGGATCCAGGGATTATCGGGTTAGGGGAAGTAATGGATTTTGTAAGCGTTCTCAACGCTAAATCAGAGGTACTAGTAAAGATTGCTGCTGCAAAACTTGCCCATAAAGTCGTTGATGGACACGCGCCCCTCCTATCTAAGGATAAACTTGATGCATACATAGTAGCTGGTATTGAAAGCGATCACGAGTCTACTAGAGCTGAAGAAGCGCTTGAGAAAATACGTAAAGGCATGTATATATTCATGAGAGAAGGTAGTGCTTGGAAAGACCTTAAGGAATTAGCAAAACTTGTTACAAAATACAAAATTGATACAAGAAGACTAACGTTAGCGGCTGATGATATAAGCGTAGAAGACCTAGTTGAAAAAGGCTATCTAGACTATATAGTTAACCTAGCTATAGAGTATGGTATAGACCCAATTAAAGCAATTCAAATGGTCACTATAAACCCTGCAGAACACCTTAGATTAGATCACTTAATAGGTATAATTGCCCCTGGGAGATATGCTGACATAGTAATATCTCCTTCTATAGAGAAGATTATTGTTGAAAAAACTATTATTAATGGAGAAATAGTCTTCGATAAAGGCAAGTGGCTTTATAGAGAACCTGGAGTATATATCTATCCTGAAAAGGCTCTAAAGACTATGAATATAAAAGAGATTCCTAAACCCCACCAACTACTTGTAAAAGCACCGGCAAAGAATGGAGTTGCTAGAGTAAATGTTATACAAGCTATTCCAGGGAGTGCTTTAACTAAATGGGTTGTTGAAGAACTAAGTATTAATAGAGGGTTCATAGAAGCCGATCCCAGTAGAGATATACTCTACATAGCTGTTCTAGATAGACACCATGCTTCCGGGAACATCGGAAAAGGCTTTGTAAAAGGACTTAAGCTTTCTAAAGGAGCTATAGCTCAAACTATAGCTCACGATACACACAACCTTATTGTAGCGGGAACTAATCTTAACGACATGGTTAAAGCCGTTGAGAAAATAGTTGAAGTAGGTGGGGGGATAGTTCTAGTAGTTGATGGAGCTGTTGAAGCAATAATAAGATTGCCTATAGCTGGTCTAGTAAGTGATGAAAATTATATGAGTGTATATAAAGAACTAAAGTCTATGGAAGAGAAATTCCATAAGCTAGGCATAGACTTCAATAACTTGCACATGACTCTAGGGTTAATAGCATTGCCAGTTATACCAGAGCTAAGGATAACAGATAGAGGATTAGTAGATGTATTTAATGCAAAAATAGTTGATCCTATAGTTGAAATTATAGAGTAGTTAATAATATTAATCGTGTAGAGTTTACTCTTTTTCTCTTCTTACTTTTTAATAATCTTTAATTAATCTAGTAATAGAGATTCAACTATGTTCAATAGTTAGACTAGGGAAGATGCTTCTTTTTAAGTACTAGTCTATTGGATTTTCCCTCTTTAATTATCTCGAGATAGCCTAGTTTAGCCAATTTATTTACTCTCCTCCATAGTGTGGCCTTCGGTAATCCAAGACTTCGCTGTAACTGGCTTTGCATAATATTTCCTCCATAGTTCTTTATAGTTTTGAGAATTAGTTTATCAGTTTCATCTAATTCTTCTAAGGATAGTCCTTTTCTTCTTCTCACGAAACCCCATACTAGTATTGTTGTTAAAGCAATGATGACTAGCGCTATTATAAAAATATGTTCTCTAGGAAATCCTGCTATCCAACTATCCTTGTTTACAGGAGTTTGGGCGAGTGTTTCACTAAGTGCCTCACTAACTGTCTCTATAGATTTTATAGATATAGTATACTCTATTAATGTAGGTGGTTTAAACACTATTACTAAAGAACTATCTTCAGCTCTTACTTGCTCTATAGCCGATGGAATTGATAAAAGTATTATGTTCGGCCTAGCTATCAGAATTACATCTACATCTACATCATATACTTTGAATGAGTAAATATTGTCTTTAAATGTTGTATTAACTAGATACGTTATCTCTAATTCTCCAGGCTCAGATATTGGTACGTAAAAAGTATTGTTTGTATATACTATAGCTGTCTCATTATTATTTATATACGCTTTTAATGTGGGAATAATAGGTTCAGCAGGAGCTTTTAATGAAAATAACCCTACATCTACATACGTCTTTATATCAACAACTACAGTTCCTTCATTAGTTATAGTAATAGTTATTTCTACATTAGTGGCATTATCAGATGTAGTCAATGTAGGTATAGAGAATAGAATTAAACACAACACTACAAGTATAACTAGTGTCTTTACAGCATCTCTATAGTGTTCCATGGCGTAAACCCTTACTGAACCACTATATTTTGTCTACGAAATGATTTCTATTCATAATACATGTTATCTAACTCTTAAAACTATAGTCATGTTTCACGTGTTTCACTAGTTGTTTCATAGGGTTTCTTAAAAAGATTATTTCTAATATACCTTATTGGAGAATTGGAGTAGGTGGTTTACATGAACTATAGAGTGATGCAAAGTTATGCTTTAGTGCTTTTGATAACAATTATGATCTCCTCGATAATTTCACCCATGGTTAGTGCTATAGATTTTAGAAGTTCTAGTAGAGAAGTCTCCGCTGCTAAATTGAATGAGTTTATGTTGTACAAAGAGATGATAAATAGGCTATATCATAATATACCAAGTGATCTGATAGATCACGAGCTACGTATAGAAGTAGAGTATTTACTCAATATTTCTATAGATGATTTAGAGGGCATGAGTTCTACTGAAGTAGAGAATATTCTTGAGAGAGCCGTTACCATATACAATGTTCTTTCTAAGAAGTATATAGAGTACATTAGGAGAAATACAACAGTTGACTTAGACCGTATAATCTTAAATAACATAGTTAAATACATAGATAAAACTGTTCATGAAGTCCTTCAGGAACATATAACTAATATAACGATCTACATAGATAAAGGCGATTATAGTAAAGTAATTGAAGTACTTCGAGAGATAAGTATCAAAGTAAAATCCATACATGTTATGAAGTTCTCTCAAAAAATAAAGATTATGGCCAACAAACACATGGGCTTATTGAGTAACGTAAGTGATATTGATGATGCAATAAAGCTAGTTAATGAATCAATAGTTCGTCTAAATAAATCAATAGCTATTCTAAAATCGTTATCTATCGAATTGTCTAAAGAAAATGTATCTATAGACATTATTAAATCTATGGAGATATCTATAACGAATATTGTCGAAGCAAGGAACCTACTAGTGAAAGTACATCATATACTAGTAATG
>WAML01000090.1 GCA_015522345.1 Desulfurococcales archaeon | reverse complement strand
TTCTATACTAGATAGGAATTCTATTTCATCCTTTGATTCAGCTAAAAGTATCTTTTTCAAAACTCCTAGATCTATTGTTAATTCTTCCCTAGTTATTTTAAACGGATTTTTAACAACAAGACCTTTTTTATCAATTATGTCTATTTCATACACTCGTGTATCATGGGGTGTTTGCCTCATTTTTTCTACAACAACGAATCTTCTTAAACGTCCACCAATAACCCTCTTCTTAAACCTTATTATTCCATCGGCTACATGTTCTATTCCGAATCCAAAGCCTAAACTGGTAGTTACAGCATACTGGCTTGTCAATATTATTGTCATATCCCATTTGGTTAATACTTTCTTTACTAAGTAACTATATTTCCTAGCCGTAGCTGGTTTATCAAGCCAAAATGCACTCATAGAGTCTACTACTACTCTCGTATGCCCATAACCTAGATACTTCTTTGCCTCAATTATCTTAGTAATTAATTCCTCTACATCAAGCCTGGACAGTGACCATGGATCTCCTTTTTCCGATAACAACGCATCTATTAAAACAAGTTTTCCTTCATCAATATATTTCTCAAAATCATATCCAAACATAAGTGCTTGTTGTATAATGCTCTTCCTAGACTCCTCTGTAGTAACATATATACCTGGCTCTCCTATTTCAAGGCCTTTAGCGATAAAGTGTATACAAAATATTGTCTTCCCAGTTCCAGGTTCTCCAACGACAGCTACAACAAAGTTCCTAGGTATACCGCCTTTAAGTATTCTATCTATTCCATCAACGCCTGTAGGTATTCTCTCAATATCATTCATATATAACCACCGTATCTCCAAGTCAATATTATCAATATTCCTAGATATAATTGTGAGCTTATCAATACAAGATTATTTTGACCTAATCATAAAAGAGATAAAGTATTATACAGATATAACTCTGTATTATATTCTGTGAGATGCTGAGGCTCGAAAGGGCTGAATAATAACTATGTATGATGAGCCCGCGCAGGGCTTAGATAAATAATAATCCTAAATAACTAGTGAATTCTATAACTAAATCCTTGAGGTTATAGAAAATTATTACATAGACTTATCTAAAAAGCTAGGGTAATATTATGAGAAAAGGATTACTCATAGGAGTGACCGGGGCTAGTGGAATAATTTATTTTAGAAGGTTAATCGAAGTATTGTGTAACAACTATAAGGATGTGTATGAAGAATACTCTGTAATCTATACTAAACAAGCTGATATAGTGTCACGTATTGAGACAGGCTATTCTATAGAGGAATTAGTAGAAAAACATGGACCTTGTATAGAACATGTATATAGTGATACAGAGTGGTCTTCTCCTTATGCCAGTTCAAGTAATACTATAGGATACGACTTAGTAATTGTGCCTGCCAGCATGGATTTTATAGCAAGAGTATCAAACGGTCTTCAAACAAGACTTTTAGAAAGAGTATTCTATAATGTAGCTAGAGTAGGCAATAATATCGTTATAGTGTTTAGGGAGACTCCTATTACTAAAGTAGATCTAGAGAATTTATTGAAAATCTCTACTCAAATACCTACAGTTAAACTACTACCTGCTTCACCAGCTTTTTATATAAAGCCGAGAACTCTAGATGAAATAATCGACTTTATAGTAGGTAAGATACTTGATCTACTACAAATAGACCATACATTATATAGTAGATGGAGATCTGAAAGAAGTTGAGGATGAAAGAGTTAAATTATTCTAGTACTATCGCGTATTTTAGTGTATTTACATTAGTGATTCTTCATCAATATCCTCTATTTTCTCTATTTCTCTAAATAATTCTTCGTCAGAGCGTATTCTCTGTCTTTTCTCTAATGCTTTGGAGCATCTTCCATCTGGTAGTAGAGCATTTATTCTACAAGATGCGTATCTACACTCTGCTCCTATACATTCTGAACCAGTTAATCTACAGAAAGCCACTTTTTGATATTTTCCACGATAGGGCTTATTTATTATTACAAGCGCTCTTTGTGTACAGAAGAAGAAGGGGCATAGCGGATTACATTTAACTCCTATAGGTGTAGGTCGTTGTCGCCTGGATAACGCTTTTTCTTTGGGGACAAATTTTCCTTTAAAACCCTTCTGTCTTCTTTTATCTCCACGTCTATGATCTTCATATCTTCTCCCGGTATGATGGGGTATATTATTAGAATGTTTTTTATCATAGTACAATATTTTCCACCTACACTACTTGATAAACACGTGAACTTCTTCTATTTCTATACAATAGCTACCATGTATCATATAGCTACATCCACTATACTATTACATTCCATATTATTTGCGTTGAATAGTGTCCCTATTCATAAATAG
>WAML01000089.1 GCA_015522345.1 Desulfurococcales archaeon | reverse complement strand
GCGTCAGATGTGTATAAGAGACAGGGCTGATAAGGTTGTTGACAGGATTGTTGAGCTTGCGAAGAAGTATGCTGAAAAGAAGATCTCTAGGAGGGAGTATGAAAAGAAGGTTAAGGAGATTGTAAGGAGGGCAGGGCTTGATAAGAAGACTATTGAGCTAGTGGTTAGAAAGGTTAAGGCTAAGGACTGATATTATGGGTAGGCGAAGGCTCTTGTTTAGTAAGGTTAGAGTTGATTATTTGGATGGTTCTTTTTCTAGTTTTTATATTTCTGTTGAGAAGAGTGGTATAGTTAATTTTAGTAGTCGTTTATGGGATGCGTTGAGACGTGTTGGTTATGGATTTAATTTTCATAGGGAGTATGGAGTTGGTGAGAGGGTTTTTCATGTTCATGGGGTTTCTGAGAGGGTTGTTAAGAAGTGGCCTATTATACGGGTTGAGAGGGGTGTTGGATGGAGGAGGGTTCTTATTGAGTCTTGTGTTCGGTTTAGACTGTTTGATCTCAGGTTGAGGAGGTATAGGGGTGTTGGAAGGGTTGTGAAAGAGTATGATCTAGTTGATCTTTTTCCTGATCTCTAGTTCTTCTATTTCTCCGTTTCTTATTAGTGTTGATAGTATGTGTTTCTCTCCTGTTATTAGTGCGTGGATCTCGTTTACTTTGTTGTCTGTGCTAGTGCTTAGTAGGTTTAGTAGTAGTTCTCCTACTGTAGTATATCCTTCTCTTAGATAGTAGTTGTCTATCGTAGTTGCCTCGAGCAAGTCTAGCGGTGTACAGTCCCCATTTACTACAATAATTGTATTTACTACGTTTTCTTCTAGGATGTTCTCCGGTGTTTTTCTCCTAAGCTTCTCCAGAGTAAACACTGTCTTAGCCATAGCTATCCCGTATAATATATCGGTTCTATACACTGTTTATTCTTTCCCGATCTAGACTGAGGCTCTCCAACAAAAGACTCGCCCGATTTAGTTCCGTCTATGAGGCTCTGTTCCCGCCTCATATATTATATACTGAAATACATATGTCTGTTGGAGGCTACAGCTCTTTATCGGGACAGAGAAAGCCTTTGATAACCTTGAACTATGTACTCTCTAGTTTTACTTGCTAAGCTTAAGAGAAAGCATAAAAGCATAGCTTTCAAGGAAAGACTATGAGAAGCAATTAGAAAAGTCTGAAAGACTATGTATTTCCTGTATTGTAGCATACTGGTTTTT
This sequence comes from Desulfurococcales archaeon, assembly GCA_015522345.1. Classification (GTDB taxonomy): domain Archaea; phylum Thermoproteota; class Thermoprotei_A; order Sulfolobales; family Desulfurococcaceae; genus WAML01. Next base: position 1,235 of record WAML01000089.1, on the reverse strand, counting down.
CTTTACGACACCCTAGTAGCATTCATACAAATATGGTGTTTCATTGACCAACTCTACCTTGTAATACGCTTCTACCCAAGCCCTTAGAACTGCCTTACCACCATTATTCTCTATAGCCCTTAGAGTAAGAATGGTGTCCTTGTAGTCTATTTTAGTTATTTCCTTAATAATAACTCTCTGCTCCCCAATAACGATGCTAGTACCTAGTGAATTCTTATAGCTCAATCATTCACTCCTCTCTTCAAATGCCTCTAGCTCAAATAAAATACACTAGATACCATACTTAATATTCTACTATTCTACTCTACCAATAATAGGGCCAATCTATTCCACAAAGCCATACATTACCATCCCATACACTAAGTAATAAGAATAAGTATGAAAAACAACACCTAAGTAACCCAGAACATTATCAGCATATGAGGCAAAGACGTTTAAGTACTAGCATCCTAAGTCAGTAACCCGAGGCTTAAATCCCCCAGAGATCTACATTCCAATACAGTTCATTCAATTAAAGTATAGATGTTTTTAATAAACAGGTTTATGTGTAGAGTTTTATCTTATGGTTTTGTGGTCGTTGGTAGAATTGTTTATTGTGGGTGATTCATAGTCTTTATTTCTGTGTGTAGACGATTTTTTCGGTGGATTAACAAATTGTTCTAGGTAATTGTATGGAATAGTGTCTGGTTATGAGAGAGTGTTGTGGAATAGAACACGCTATAGTGTTTATTGTGGCGTTATTTGTCTATATAGCTATTGCTTTTGCTGGATATAGAGTTGTTAAATACGAAATTGATGTTAGAGCACATGAATTGAATGTCTTAGTAGATGCAAAATACTATAGAGCAGGCCTTATAGAAATCGTATTAAATAATCCATATACTACAGAACTATGTATCCAAGCTATAACAATATATGATGCCAGCGGCGGCATAGTATATAATGTAAGCGTAAACCAGTGTATACCAGAAACAGATACTATAACGTATGTTTATCCTATCCAACTAAATAGTGGAGAATACATTATAGAGGTCTTCCTCAACGTATATGGCTACAAATATACTGTGAAAAAACTAGTATGTATAAATATAGATTAAGTGGTGGGCCCGGGGGGATTTGAACCCCCGACCTACGGGTTTCTCCCGGCAATCAATATTCCAGACCTATTTCATCCCCGATGGGTCAACAAACCCGTAGTGGTCTGGAGCTTCGGCCCACCCGAATAGGCTGGTCCG
>WAML01000088.1 GCA_015522345.1 Desulfurococcales archaeon | reverse complement strand
GATTTAATTAGGAGTGATCATATAGTTTTTCTATAGATGTTGATGCTCGCCGCTGTTGAGCTTATAGGCGATGATAGAAAAGAGAACCCCAGGCTGAATAATCTCTTATTTTGTATAATTGAGTTCTTCAAGGAGTTCTTCAAGAGCTCTTCTCGTCTTTTTCTCTAGTTCTATAGCTTTCCTTCTAGAGTACTCGAAATGCATTAGATCCTTTAATTTGAAGATTTTCTTATAGAAATGATCTATATTATACTCGAGAGTTCTTCCATGCATACATCCGTAGTGGAATACTCGTATAAAGCCTACTATACCTAGTGCATCTAGTTTGTCAGCGTCGCTCAATACTTTTGCTTCTATAGATAGGGGCTTTATCATATTTTTCTTTGAATAACTAAAGCTGTGGTACTCAATAGCGTTTATAATAAGTCTTTTACTTGATTCATCAACTCCTTCTTCTTCTAGAAATGCTTGTGCCAGTAATTTAGAATAGTATGCATGGGGTTCTCCAATAGCTCTACCTATATCATGGAGATATATTGATGTATCTAGTATAAAGTTGTCTATATTTAGTTTTTCATTATCTACGATACTATAGGCTATCCTATATACTCTTAGTACATGTGGGAATCCGTGGCCAAAATCATTTCCTAGAATATTCTTTGCCAACTCCATAGCCTTGTCAACTATATTATTTCTTCTCTCTTGATTCACTACTGTACACCCTGGTTATAGCCCATGTTCTTATCAAAGTTATACCACCGCTTAGAGTTACAAAACCTATTAGTATAGCTAGTAGACTAGAGGCCACATCTCTTATCATCATTAGAGCTATTCCGGTATAGAACATGTATAGGCTAAACCCTATCAATACTATACCTATTACAGGAGATATGTAGTCTTTTACCAAGTCTATCCTCCCCATAGAGCTTCTATAACTAATTTAATTAAATTAGTTAACCACATATACTCCTCAGCTACGTAATTTATGTAGTTTTGTAAATACGTTGTGAACTCATTAACTATATATATGTATCCGTTATCTATGTACTTATCTACAAAACTAACTAACCTATGATCATATAGAGGTTCTGAGAACCCAAATGCACTACTAAATACCTTGAGTAATACAAAGTAGTTCCAATCATAATACCATAAAATACTTATTATGTATAGTACAAGGATCACTATAGATAATATAATACTTCCGTTAAGCAACGAAATACGTGGAATTCTTGGCTTAGAAGGCTTAGATAATACTATTTTTAAGCCTAGGGTATACATAAGCGCTCTTTTAAGGTAAAAATAGAGTATTATTGATAAAACTATTGAAGTTATAAACGCCATAAAATACGCTATAGTAGCTGGAATGAATACTGGGAAGTATGCAAATATAAGTCGATAAATAGGGGCTATAAACACCCATGAGAAAAACAGCACTAGTATGTATATGCTTCTAAAGAATAGTTTTTGGTGCCAAGTCCTTCCTTCATTCAACATATTAAATACTTCACTACTGAATTTAGAGACAAATGCCTTTGAATAACCCGGTGTAGTAAAGACTACATCGCTTATAAATGATGTTATTATCCGTGTTATAACGTAAAATACAGCAAAAGATACCAAGGCTAGAAGAAGTAAACTACCAATTCTAGTAGAAACAAATGCTCCAAGCACTACTTCAGATAAAATATTTCCATGTACTACATTGTTGAATAAATCTACAAATAACTTTGTCGAAGCTAGTGATGTACCTAAATATATTGAAAGCATTATGGCGGGAATAGTCATAGTTAGCAGTATTCCCTTAAGAGAAGCTTTTGTCTTCCTAAAGCCTATGCCTATCACTAATTGTCTAGCTATTACATCTATATGGAGTATTACTAATGAATATATTATGAATTCACTAGTACTTGGTTGAACAACGTTATTTACTCTAAAAACTACTGCAGCAACTATATAGTAAATAGCTATTAGCTCTGCTTTACCATATAGTACGGCTACTACTAGAAGACCTGATAAACCAAGTACGACCATACTATAAGTTAGTGGAAGATATAATGCTCCCACATAGATTCTATACAGTGGGTATATGATGAAAGCTAAGAATATTGATATGTACAAGAGCTTATGCATTAATGGTATTTTTCTTCTCACAAGAAGCACTATGTTATCACCGACCTATAGTTTTCTATAAAGTTTATCAGACGAGGAAGTAAACTTGTTGGACCTACTTGAATTACATGAACTCCGCGACTACGTACAAGGTGTACATACTTCTTTGTCTTCTCTAATCCTTTTACTACTGACGTAAGATATATTCCCGCTTCAATACCACTAAGCATTTGAAGTTCATAGAGTTCTGGTAAAGGAGATACTATTACTGCACTATGGTTTAACAGCGTTAACTTATTAATAGCGTCTAATAAACTCGTTATCTCTGCTTCAAGTATATAGTCTCTAGCATATCCTGTCGGATCAAGAGACATAAATATTAGGAATAACGTCTTAGTTCGTTTAGGAACTAATAGTAGGCTTTTCTTTAAAAGTGACGCAATAGTATAGTCGGGATACTCTCTACTCCACTTAATCTCTGATAAAGCATTTAATATTCTATGGTAATGCGTTCTTCCACGTCCCTGTCTAACAAATATGGGTTTATTACTTCTAATAGCTAGTCCTATCCAATCGCCTCTAGCTAATAAATTGCTTGTTAAACCTGATACTACTCTAACTGTTTCTTCAAGCATCGTTTTACCTACAATACCATACAACATAGCAGGAGACGCATCTACTATTATTATAAGGCTTAGACTGGCTTCTTTCTCGAATACTTTTACCATTAGTTTTCTTGTTCTAGCATAAGCCTTCCAATCAATATACCTATAGTCATCGCCATACTGATAGTTTCTTAGCATCATAAACTCTGTTCCAATACCTCTTAGCCTAGACTTTGTTAATCCAAGGCTCGTAGTAATCCATCTATGTAATGCTCTAGCCGGTATTGGATAAGGTTTTGGATACACTCTTACTCTAGAAGAACTATTAGGTATAATGTCTTTGTAAGAGAATATTCCTAGAGGGTCTTTAACAACTATTTCTACGCCGCTAAACACGTGTGTTCCTATACGAGGTTCTACTGTATAGCTCAGCTCCACATAGCCTTTTGCAGGCAGTAGTCCCGAAACAACATTAAATCCTTTCTTCAACTTAAATAGACTAGGATATAGATCGCTTAATTCTACATAGAGTAGAGGGATGCTTGTAGGGTTGTATACACGAGTTCTTATAGTTAGGTCCTTGCCTTCTATAATAGGCTGTGGATAGATTCTTTCAACTTTTAACTTGTATATAGTCTTTGAACCTACTTCCACTAAGAGTCTCATAAAAACAATGTAGGCTATAGCTATAGCTATTACAAAAAACATATCAATAGGAATTGAACCCTCGTATACAAGTGAAATACTTACTATAAGTGATACTATTAATAGAATCACAATTAGCTTATAAGATACGTAAACGTTTCGAGTCTCTACACTATAACGGTTTCTACTCAAAGACAACTTAGTATCAGCCTTCTACTCCAGGTGTTGGAACAGGGACTTTGCTTAATACATCACTTATTACTTTATCAGTAGTTATTCCCTCAAGCTCTGCTTCAGGCTTCAGTATAATTCTATGTCTTAGTACAGGGTATGCTACATATTTTACGTCATCAGGGATGACATAGTCTCTTCCCTCTATTAATGCATTAGCCTTACTACACAAATACAATGCTATTGCAGCTCTCGGCGATCCTCCTAATTTGACCATAGGGTGACGATGAGTTTCTTCAACTATTGAAACAATATAGTCTAGTACTTCTTCACCAACCTTCACATGAGGTAACATAGACCTTATAAGTAGTATGTCTTTGGCTGAAGCTACAGGGTTTACCTTAAATTCTTCAATAAAATGTATTCGTCTAAGTATCTCTTTATTTTCTTCATGACTTGGGTGATAGACTAGTATCTTTAATAGGAATCTGTCAAGTTGTGCTTCAGGTAGAGGAAATGTACCCTCCATTTCAATAGGATTCTGTGTTGCAATAACCATGAAAGGCTCTGGTAGTTTAAATGTAACACCTTCTATAGTTACTTGCTTTTCTTGCATAGCTTCTAATAAAGCAGATTGTGTACGTGGACTAGCTCTATTAATTTCGTCGAACAATACTATGTTAGCAAATATGGGTCCTTTCCTAGGTTTAAAATCTCCTGTCTTCGGATCATAAACAAATGTTCCAATTATATCGCTTGGTAGGAGATCGGGGGTTGCTTGTATACGTGAATAAGTCATATTGAATGTTCTAGCAATTGTCTTTGCTATTAAAGTCTTTGCTACGCCAGGAACTCCTTCTAAAAGAATGTGGCCGCCAGCATATAGTGTTATAATTATGAATTTTAATACATCAAGTTTACCTACAATAACCTTTGAGGCCTCAGATAATATCATATTAGTTATCTTAGAAACGTACTCAGGATCTATGGGGGGGTTATTAGTGTAATATTTCTTCGATTCCACGATAACCAACCCGTCTAGTTATAGTGTAACCCATAGCCTCTAGTATACGTTCACTATATAGTATATACTTTTTTAATGTTCTTTTCCAAGAAATTATTAAGGGTAGTTTCTTCCTCTTAGTGATCTTTAAGTAGATAAGATACATCCAAGAAACCATGTTATATAACTCTCTAGGATCAATATTAATTGATTTAGCAAAATTGTTTAGTAGCCTAGGATCGTTAATTATATCCATTATATTATATCCAAGGAGTTTCTTTATAGAATAATTAAGTATATTCCAGAGACCAACAATAGCTTCTTTATAATTAACACCTTTTCCACCAACAAGTAAACTCTTCTTTACATATGTTTCACTAATCAACGTTATTTCGTCAACACTCGTAGGCTCTATAGTCTTGAATCCTTTATAACCCATTATGTATAGGAATAGAAACGCTATTATTGTAATTATTATACCTAGAGATGATAGAGTTACTAAAGTGTTTTCAAAGAATATTCTAGTTAGGAAATCATCTATGTATCCAAGAGCTCTTGATGCAAAATACAGCAGTATTGCTGGATGATAGGGTGTTTTAACGCTAATAGATTTTGGAGTATATATGAAATTAGGTATGATTATATGGTTTGTTTCACTCTTATTTTTACTAAGTAGATCAATTAATGATACAACGTATTTAGCGTATGTAGTATTACCTGATGAAATGGCTTGATTAGTGAAGAAGAAACTATCGCCTAATACAGCTAAGTCTGCATTCTCTAGCTTAATATAAACGCCTACTATTAGATAACCCGGTATTATCTGTGCTGAATAGCTTTCAGGAGAGCTCAAATATGTTTCTGAAGCAATTATTTCATCTACACTCAATATACCATTATCGTCGAAGTCTATGTATCCTTTTGTGATACCAAGTAAATAGTATTCATAAGAAATTCCTTGTATTGGATAGAATTCTATGAATGAAGCCCAATTCAATCTAATTACATAACTATTTTTAAGTGATGCAGGGATATAGAAGGTTTTATTATCAACTACTATTCTCTGGTATATAGTGTTCTCTGGGAGAAAGAATATTGCTGGTGGAAATGGATTACTCACATTAATACCTACTCCTGAAGGATAGCTAAGAAGTATTCCGTGTCCAGATACTTTAACTCCATAGTTTATAAGCAAACCATTTGATGTAGTATTTTCATCTGCTACTACTAAATCTATTTTTCCAGACTCAAGTAGACTACGTAGCTTCTCTACAAATTCTGGTGAAATAGGTTTGTCAGGGGCTATTAGTAAAACTATAGACTTATTTTTAAATAAGTCAGTGTTTTCTATGAACTCATTATAGTTGTTGACTATAGATATTCTATATCCTTTTTCCTCGAGTAAGTCTATGAGGAGTGAAGTGCCCATCCAGTCTAAACTATAGGGGCTAGCGCTCTTTATATAGAATTTAGCAGCTAACTCTATAGTTGTCGCCGGTACATAAAAACTGGCCGCTAATCCTATTAAAGTTAATAATATGAGTAATAGAGTTAGCCTAGGACTATGTTCTATTTCCATGGCTATCTTACACCAATCTTTTCCCCAGCTTCTTTAGCTACTTCATCTAAGAGAGTTTTCTCAATCTCCTTTTTACCATAAACTCTTTCTTCATATAATCTAGTAGCTTTTTCCAGTACACTCCTATAAGTAGATATATTGATTTTAGATAAATACTCTCTAGGAGTTTCGTAAGGATATTTTTTAAAGCCTAGTATAGACAAGTACCTAACTATTCTACTATACAATATTATAACGGGATCATTTAATGTCTTTAATTTATTACTTAACTGAACATACGTTTTAGCAACTACTTTCTTAATGTTATAGACAGTTGATTCAATATATGTAGGTTTAAATCTGTAAATCATATAAAGTACTGCAAGAATAACTACTGGCACTATTATATAGATTGGATCAATGGCTATTGATGGTAGCGATGCCTGTATACTAGGGTTTATTAATGGAGGTACATTTAGTGAGCCCGCTGGTGCTGGGAATGAAATACGTGGTTTTACTACTAAGTTAGAAATGCCTCCTAGACTCCTTTTTGTTTCTAGTAATTTCTTCAACATAGATGATATGTCTTGCTGACTAAGTATCTTAGATATATTATCTGTTCTACCAGCTCCAGTAATCTCTGATAACGTCTTAGCTAACTTATTATAGTCTTCAGTAGTTAGTAGACCCGGGTTATTCTTTATCTTAGATAGTACCTCTAGTAGGTCCTTGTCTCCAAGTATTTTACCGTAATTCTCTAGTAAATCCATAATATTTACTGAGACACCATTTTCCGTTACATTACTAATCGAGTTTATAATGGAGATACTTCTTAATAGTTCATTATCTTGTTTTATAGTAGTTGTATTATAGTAGTTCTTTATTAGATAATTCTTTAATTGCCTTAGAAGCTCCATGGCTGTTTCATAGTCTTTTGCATCAATAGCCGATTTTATTGCTTCTTCGTAACTCTTTATAACTTCATCATCTAGTTTTTTCTGTAGAGTCTCAAGTAGTTTTTCAAGATCCTCGGGCTTTAGATATATTTCTTCACTAACCATATTAGGATCTTGTCTTTGAGGTATAGCACTAACTGGTTGCGGGATTAGTAGAGATAGTGCTATTAGAGCTATTGAAGTGTATAATAC
>WAML01000087.1 GCA_015522345.1 Desulfurococcales archaeon | reverse complement strand
ACTCTATGATCCTATTGAACAGATAGTTAAAATATATAGGGAGCTGGGGCCTGGAGGACTAATATTTGTATCTAAGGATCTAGGCGTTAAAACAGTAAAGATTTTACACAAGAAGTTGATGGAGAAAGGTATAAGGTGTATAAAGGCTCTTTCAGGTTCAAGTTTCATTGAGAAAATTCAGAGAGGAGAAGCGGATTTAGTAATTGGTGTAGCGTCATACTATGGTGTAATGGTTCGTGGACTAGATGAACCAGAGAAAATAAGATACGCTATATTCCTAGGCATACCTAAACATATAATATCACTCGAAAACGCATTGAAAAGCCCCTGGAGAATAATACAACTAGCATTAGCACTAGCAGATAAAGGAGTTAACATCGACAAAAGCTTACTGAATAAGCTAATACAGAGAATAAGTAGTCTAAAGACAAACGAGTTAACTGCATTAAGAATAGCATTAGCAAACAACGAAGAACTTAAGGGTAAGCTAGGCGAGATACTTGAAAATCTTGTTACCTTAAGAAAAATCGTTAAAGAGAAAATAAAAGAACTCTCCTATATAGATGACATAGTTACAGATAACTTTATACTTAAAAACGATGGAAAAGGAGTTAAGATAATCATACCAGACGTAATGACCTATATACAAGCTAGTGGTAGGACAAGTAGACTATACAAGGGACAAATGACTTTTGGTTTATCAATAATACTCGTAGATGACGAGAAAGTACTAGACATATTTGTAAAGAAGATGAGAAAATATTTCCCGAGATTTAATATCACTCGCCTAGAAGACCTAGACTTACCCAAACTACGTGAGAAAATCATTAAGAGTAGACAGAAAAACACTAACTACAATAATGCGTATACACCAGTAAAGACAGCTTTACTCATAGTAGAATCTCCAACCAAAGCCAAGACCATAGCTAGACTATTTGGGAAACCAGCTAAACGTAGACTTGGAAGACTAGTAGTATACGAAGTACCTGGATACATGAAAATAAATAATAAAGAATACATGTATCTGTTCCTAATAGCAGCTAGTTACGGTCATCTAACAGACTTAACTATGAATAACATAGGCTTTCACGGAGTGATTACTGAGAACAACAAGTATATCCCAGTTTATAATACCATTAAGAGGTGCTTAAAATGTGGATATCAGTTTACAAGCAATGACGAAAAATGTCCTAGATGTGGTTCATCAATCATAAATGATAGTATTGATATTATTAGAGCTCTCCAGAGATTAGCTGTTGAAGTAGATGAAGTATATATTGCCACAGATCCCGATATTGAGGGAGAGAAAATAGCCTGGGATATATTCAACATAGTAGCTGCTTACGTTAATGAAGACAATATCTATAGACTAGACATATATGAGATAACTAGAAACGGCATTGAAAAAGCGTTTGAGAAGCCAAGGAAAATAAACAATCAGTTAGTGAAAGCACAACTTGTTAGAAGAATAACTGATAGATGGATAGGGTTCACACTAAGTAGCCACTTATGGGAAGTCTTTGGCCAAAAATGGCTAGGTGCTGGTAGAGTACAAACACCAGTACTAGGATGGGTTATAGACAGGTATAATGAGTGGCGCAGAAATAGAGGTTACAAGCTCTTACTTATAGTAGACGATGGCATTAAATTAGCACTATTCTTACAAAATAAGCATAAACTAGAAGAAATACTAAGCAAAACTACTTCTAAAGGTATAAGAGTAGAATCAATAGAATTTTATGATCGAGAAGTACAGCCACCACCACCATATACCACTGATACTCTACTAAGAGATGCTAGTCTAAAGCTAGGGTTAACTACATCTATAACTATGAAGATAGCCCAACAATTATTTGAAGTAGGACTAATAACTTACCATAGAACGGATAGTATACGTGTTTCTAATACTGGGATTAATGTAGCAAAAACTTATATATGCAATAATATGAGGGAATGTGAATTATTCACTCCGAGACCATGGAGTAGTGAAGGCGCTCACGAAGCCATTAGGCCTACCAAGCCCATAGATGCTGAGGGGTTATTAAAAGGAATAGTGAACGGTGAAATAACTGTACCTATACCGTTAACAAAATTACACATAAAATTATACGACCTCATATTCCGTAGATTCATAAGCAGTCAGATGAAGTCTTCAAGAATACTTTATGCTAAACTTAGATTAAATGTTGAAGGCTATGGACTGGTTGAAATAAAATTACCAGTAAAAATACTTGACAAAGGACATATAATAGTACTTGATAGAAACCTACGTTTATATAATACTAAGTCGTTGACAAATAACTATGTGTTAAAGGTAAAAGAATACAAAATCATGCGAGCTTCACCTATAACGCTATACACTTATGGTGATCTAGTATGGCTCATGAAGACTAAAGGACTAGGAAGACCTAGCACTTATGCTAAAATACTAGAGTCTATTAGGCGCCACGGTTATGTAATTGAGTCAAAGAAGAGAAAATACCTAATACCAACAAGTAATGGTATAAGAGTATACAACTACCTTACAACACACTTCCCTGAACTAGTCTCAGAAGAAACAACACGTAGACTTGAGGAAATCCTAGAGTTAGTTGAGAAGGGATACAAGGATTATACTGAGGTCCTACATACAACTTACAGTATGATAACAGATCTAGTAGCCAAAGTACCTACAGTACCAGTAGTTGAGGCAAGTGGTCTAGAAGATGCTTAATCCTTTAACTCATCACATGATTTTAGGTCTTAGAATGCTCTTCTTATCTTAATTCTTATGTATGATACTCTTCTAGTACCACTATACTCACTACCTATCTCAACACCAGCTAATTCAATGCTATCGCCTAACCTATCTCTCAATGCATTATATACTTCAACCGCCTTATTTATTGCTTCACCACGTGCCTTCAACTCTACTTCATCTATTCCTTGATTAAACATTACTATTACTGCTAAAACATAGTTTGATACTGATTTTCTCCCAATAACCACAGTATTGGGCTCTACCATTGCATACCCCTAGAACGAAGGTATGTGTGGGGTCTAAAAGGCATTTCCCATAATAATCCTCTATTCATTATACTAGTTGTTCAGCCGGGATTACTATTCATCATCAAATATTTTCAGTGGATAGGGCGTTCATCACATGTAATACGTTGTTCTCCAATAGTTTAAAGTCTTCTTT
>WAML01000086.1 GCA_015522345.1 Desulfurococcales archaeon | reverse complement strand
GTACGAGTATGCAAAATATGTTTTAAAGAATAAATTTATTTATCCAGATATAGTCCATGGAAATGACTGGCACATAGTTCCATTAATGATTAAATTGAAGACATTATATAATAACAACAATGTATACCCGGCATTCATATACCATGTACACTTGCTTTCTAGAAAATATATTGCTTGGAATGAATTGCTTGAATTTGGTCTACTAGGCAATGAAGACATAGTCTATTATCATAATGGTAGTATATTGTTAGATAAAATAGTCAATGTCTACAATAGTTCGATGGGTTTAATTGATAGACTCGCATCTATAGTATCTGATGCACTAGTAACTGTTAGTAAGCATTATTTAGTTGATGTCCTTAGCAATATTGGCTGGGATTTGAAGGATAAATCCCATGTAGTATATAATGCGACTACTTGGTCTTATGATAACATAGTTAGAAAAATCTCACATATACACCAGAGTTTAAAGGGTATCCTATCAAATAATGGATTGAGTAATAGAAAACTCATTAGGGAATATGTAGAGACTAAGGCTATAGAAAACCTATACAATGAACCAATAATACTCGATCCCTATGTTAGAAACTACTTATGTAGACGTGCTATATACCCCTTCAAAGAATGTGGTAAACAATACCCGTTCCACTCTCCTGGCCCCTTAGTTATAATGAGTGGTAGATTAACTAAGCAGAAAGGCTATGATTTATTATTGAAAGCTTTAGAAGAAGTTATTGATAAAATTGATAATATTAGATTTATTTTATTCCCAATACCTTCTGGAGATAATGAGCTTTTTGAAGAAGTAGTTAAGTATACTATAGTATACAACGATTACATTAGAGTATTCTTTGGTAGAACGCCTAGCTTATATGAGTTAGCGCATTTAGCTGCCGATGTATATGTAGCACCCAGCATCTATGAACCATTTGGTATAATGGTTTTAGAGGCTATGTCACTAGGTACTCCAGTAGTAGCTAGTAAAACAGGAGGACTTTCAGAAACTATACTAGATATTAGAATTTATGGAGAAAAAGGAACAGGTCTTCATGTAAAGCCAGGCTATGTAAGCGAATTAGCTAAAGCAATATCGGATCTTACATTATTCATGGATTCTATAAACTATAAACCGTATAGTAGCGAATGGAATAAACTAGTCAATAGAATAAGTGATCGGGATCTAATAGAGTTGTTGAAGAAGAATCCTCTAGCTCCAATTGAAGTAAGGAAGTCATGTATAAATAGGGCTAGAGATTTTTCGTGGAGTAAATCAGCTGAACAAGCAATTAAGGTATATAGGCAAGCTTTAAGAATAGTGTCTATGTATAGTGCTAATAAGGCTAGTTAAAATGGGTATATGATTTTAAGCTTTATACTAGAGAGGAAATGGTATATCATGAAATTATGTAGATTAAATAATATAGTGATGACTTTGGAAACTAGTAAACTACTATTATTACTCCTATCAATAACTATTATTACACCCTTGCCCACTCTAACTTCCTCATATTCCATAGAGAACACTAATTTGAATAACGAAGACGCTATTGATGTATATATAGACTACATTAAGATCATTGATGAAAAAGGAGAACTTATTAAAGAAGATAACGCCAAACCTGGAGTATACAGCATTAGTGTATATATCGGATTGAATAAAGAAGTAGCCATAGAACGCAGAATTCAGGTAAATGTATACATTTACTTAAACGGTGAATTAACTTACAATACCACGAAATACATAGAAGAAGGAGCTACATCGTTAAATGTAGTAGCTCCACTAGGTTATTTACTTCCGGGAGACTATAATGTATCTGTCGTAATAGAGCCGTCAAGTGATAGTATCAAAGACAATAACCGACTACATAAGGTAATACATATAACTAGTGGAAGCGATGTAGGCCCCATGATACTGGTCTTGGTAATGATCATTGTTTTTGGAACAACTATAGGTTACGGAATAGTGCGTAGTAGGATGAGAGGAAGAAAAAGCAAGAAGATTTCTAGAGCAAAGAATTTATTTAATGTAGGAGTTTCCTCTTAATGGAAATTGTTTTAGGTGATTTATGTATATGGGATTAAGTCAAGTAAATGCACTTGTAGCCCCTAAGATTCTTAATGGATTAGAAGGCTATGTTGTATTAAGTAAACCTATTGTAGACATTAGTTCTAAACAAACAGGTCATATATTACTGTACAACCATGGTGATATAGATAAAAAAATTAGAGCCAAAATAGTCTATGTATTCAATAACTATAGTAGAGTTGTATATGATAGAGAACTCTTGGTCAAGAGTAGAGGAAAAATAGTAGAATCTATTGAGCTTAGTTATAGTGAAAAACCAGGCATTCATAAACTTAGATTACTTATAGATGAACAAGTTATTGATGAAACACACTTTTATGTTGTCGAAAAATATTCGAGGGATTCTATATACTTCACCATAGTATGGCATAATCACCAAGCACCAAATTATACTCCTACCGGAGAAATTCATTCTCCTTGGGCATTCGTGTATGTATGGGGAGCATACCTAGCCCCATACGGCTATGGACCCTATCATTACCACGCTTATTTACTTGGTAAGAAAAAGGAATTAAAGTTTACATATAATTTAAGCCCTAGTCTCTTAGCTCAGTGGATTAAAGCTATTGAAGAAGGCATAAAATTCTCTTCTGGCGAAAAATACGATTCTTCTTCGCCAGAAATTGGAAGAATTAGAGAAACTCTAGATCTATACATAGACGCTTATAGAAGAAGACAAATAGATGTTTTAACAAGCATATATGCTCATACAATAGCTGGTTTTCTTGTTGATGTACTTGATGCAGTAGATATTGTAGATGAGGAAATAGCCTATGGTAAGAAGATTACAGAGAAAGTGTTTGGAGCTGGAATAGAAGGTATATGGACGCCTGAAATGGCTTTTTCAATGGGTTTAATCCCTATATATAAAGCTAATAATATAAAGTATACAGTTCTCGATGACCAATATCATTTCTCTAATGCTCTCGGCGATAAAGATACGCCTTACGAACCATATATTGTACTTAATACTGTGAGCGGTGAGTACATAACGGTGTTCTTTAGAGATCATGAGTTAAGCGATATAATTGGATTTAAGAATAATTTTTTATCCGAAGTACATGCCTGGCGTAATGCGTATGAGACATCACTTAAAATCACTGATAGATGGTTCAATAATAAAGTAAAGACTCTTGTTAT
>WAML01000085.1 GCA_015522345.1 Desulfurococcales archaeon | reverse complement strand
ATATAGATCTGTTCGCGGTAATGTCATCATCCCTAGCTATAGGTCGCTGGGGGGCAAGTTTCTTCATCTAAACAAAACATATAGTAGCATAGTTAATATGTTTCTTCCTTAATCTTTTCTTTAATCATATTAACCACTTCTTTTGTTAAACCAGTTTTACTAGCTAATTCAACAGCTCTCTCTATAGCTTCTTCATCGCTGGAAGCAGTAATATTGAATACAATATTCGTTCCTATCACTTGGACACGGTACCTTAATTGTCCTAGGAAAACATATTTTTCTACGATACTGAAGTATTTCTTATCTAATTTATTTCCTTGGTTTTCCTCAGGCATCCAATACCCCCACTTAATCAATGATATAGGTTAACTTAACCTCATATATATTTTATATACTCGTATATACGTAGATAATCTATGGCGATTTATGATGGAGAATGTACCTCTTATTAAAGTAGAGCCTCCTGGACCTAAAGCTCGTGAGATTATAGAGAAAGACCGAAGAATGCTTATGCAGTCATTTGTTAGATGGTATCCTTTTGTAATAAAACGTGGGGAAGGGGCTATAGTAGAAGATGTAGATGGAAATAAGTATATTGATTTCAATAGTGGTTTAGCAGTTTTAAATGTAGGACATAATCACCCACGTATATTAAATGCTATAAAGGAGATGTTGGGTAAAATTACACATTATTCTTTAACTGATTTCTACTATGAAGAAGCAGTTAGCCTAGCTGAACAATTATTCAAAATAGCGCCTATTACTGGAGATAAAAAAGTCTTCTATGGAAATAGCGGTGCAGAAGCTATTGAAGGATCTATAAAAATAGCTAGAGGACACTTTAGGAATCAAAGACCATACATCATAGCATTCTATGGAGCATTTCACGGAAGGACTATGGGAGCTAATACATTAACTGCAAGTAAACCGATACAACATAGGTGGTTTGCACCACTCTTACCCGGTGTAATTCATGCCCCCTATCCTTACCCATATAGGTGTCCATTCAATACAGATGACCCTATAGAGTGTGGAGAACAGGCACTGGCTTTCATAGAAGACTATATACTAGGCAAGTATGTTTATGGAGACGAAGTTGCCGCAATATTTGTAGAACCTATTCAAGGAGAAGGAGGCTATATAGTTCCACCAGATAACTTCTTGCCCGGACTTAGGAAACTATGTGATGAATACGGTATACTATTGGTTGTAGACGAAGTACAAAGTGGTATGGGTAGAACAGGTAAATGGTGGGCTGTAGAGCATTGGAATGTAGAACCAGATATACTTGCATCAGCTAAAGCAATAGCTTCAGGACTACCATTATCTGCTATAATAGGTAGAGCAGATATAATGGATCTACCTGGGGGAAGTCATGCAACAACTTTTGGCGGGAACCCTATAGCTTGTCGTGTAGCTATTGAAGTAATTAAGATAATTGAAGAAGAAGGCCTACTAGATAATGCAGCTCGCTTAGGAGAATACATAATGAAGCGTTTCAATGAACTTAAAGAAGAGCTTGAAATAATTGGTGATGTAAGAGGAAAAGGACTTATGATAGGAGTAGAGCTAGTCCGTAATAAAGATACTAAAGAGCCGGCTAGGAAGGAATTAGCTAATATATTAAATGAGGCGTTTAAGAGGGGAGTACTAGTTATAGGAGCAGGTGTATCAGCATTAAGAATAGCTCCACCACTAAATATAACGAAGGAGCTTATAGATAAAGGACTAGAGATTATAGAGGATATACTTAGAAAGTATAATAGAGAACTAAAAACCAAGTAGTAAGGTTGTTATCAGGAAAACCCCACTATCATCATAGAATTTCTCAGAGATCGAGGGCTTCTTCACACCTATATACTCCAGTGTTTTTTCAGTAACTTATACGTTTCCATCAACGATACTGGTAGTGATTTATATCCTGAAATTACTGGCATAAAATTACTATCACCACACCACCGCGGCACTACATGTACATGAACATGTTCTTCAATACCTGCTCCAGCAACTCTACCTATATTTACTCCTATATTGAATCCCTCTGGGTTCATTGCCTTCCTTAAAGCCTTTAATGATGCGATAATTAATCTATTTATTTCTATGAGTTCATCAATACTGAGGTCCTCCAAAGAAGCTACATGTTTATATGGAACTATCATTAAATGCCCGCTATTATATGGAAAAGCATTAAGTACTACATAAGCATATTCTCCTCTATATACAATATAAGCTTCTTCATCATCCATTTCCGGCAGTTTACATAGTATACATCCATGCTTATCCTTAGAAACCGTTGTTTTAATATACTCGTATCTCCAGGGAGCCCATATTATTCTAAAGTATTGACCAATATCATCTTTACTCATCTACTTAACACCTGATTTTTACCACTAGTTGTATAAACTATTGAAACAAATGGATTACATATATCTACCACTACCCTATATATGGTTCTATCCCATTGTATTTTAATAAGTTCTCGACCAAAGCATGTAAAAGAGCATTCTCTAATACTGAAGTATAGTCCACTTAAGTAATCTCTTTTCTTCAAAGACCAACACTTTATTCTTGGCTCACACTTAATTAACAGAATATAACTATATAACTTATTCTTTAAAGAAATTACACGTACTCCATTTAATATATCCATGTTCTTAGATATTGTTTTTAATATTTTCTTTAAATCTCTTCCTTCTATAGGGAGATAGATGCTTGTTTTATCAAAGGCCCTCATTTATAGCGACCCCATTATCAAGTTACTCCAATACTTTGCTTCAGCTACTACGAAAACTCATTATTTAACTTATTATATTTTAACTAGGCCTTAAACAAAGATTATATAATATCATTTTATATAGTGATTTTCTGTATACTGGTGTACAAATATGCAGATCATCTATGTTTCACATGATTTTCTATATTTAATAAACGTGGTAAAGACTGTATATACACTATTTGTCCTTGGATTCTTTAGCGTACTTGATATAAAGTATAGAGATATACC
>WAML01000084.1 GCA_015522345.1 Desulfurococcales archaeon | reverse complement strand
ATACGGGGCTGTGAAGCGGGTTTATAAGTGATCTTACATAATATGTATTAGTGGTGTATAACGCTTGTCTCACTTACCTAGTCCTGAAGAACTACGTGGTAATCCGCGTCTTTTCCT
Organism: Desulfurococcales archaeon; assembly: GCA_015522345.1. Classification (GTDB taxonomy): domain Archaea; phylum Thermoproteota; class Thermoprotei_A; order Sulfolobales; family Desulfurococcaceae; genus WAML01. The sequence continues at coordinate 6,487 of WAML01000084.1, read as the reverse complement.
TGAGCTTATAGATAGGTATAATATTAGGCCTAGCGAGCTAGGGATAACTCGCGTCTATAAATCAATGATTAAGAAAGGTCTTAGAAAACCATCACTCGAACTATGTAAAAAAACTACTCCAGTTAATTAAACAAGAACATAGACATAAGGGAGAAACTGTTAGAATTAGTGGCGGCCCGATCCCAGCTTGGGGCGGCTGCGAGGCCTCTCGGACCTCACGGCCAACCCCAACGTGGCCGGCTTAACTTCCGGGTTCGATATGAGACCGGGTGTTGCCCGGCCACTATGGCCGGGTCGGGCCGCCGTTGTATTGATTATTGTGTTGGGTGTTTTAAGTTTTACTGTTTTTAAGTCCTAGTTTTTAGTTCTACATCGTATACTGCTATTACTTTCATTGGTGATCCGCATTTGGGGCATTTCGTTTTCACGAGTCCTACGAAGTCTCCTGTTGTATATGGTTGTTCTAGTCTATAGCCGCATTTTATGCATTCCAGTAGTGTTTTTGTTGTTGTCCTTACTTGTTTTGGCCTTTTTCTAAGCTCTATTATTGTCTGAAGTATTACTGCTACTACTGCTATAACAGCTATTAATATTATGAATGTATAATCGTTTAACCCACTATTCACTGTGAAACACCTATAGAATTACCTATTCCAGCAACAATAATAGTTGCTCCCTCACGAGTATTCTCTAGAACAAGTTTTTCAATATACTCAACAGCTCTTTCAACAGCTTCAAAAACCTCTTTCTTCATAGTATGTAGAGCTTCTGGCAAACCCATTTTAATAACAAGAGCCCTCAACGGTATATTGTATTTACTAGTAGCTCTCTCAATAGCTATTTTCTCAGGACCAGGATCGCCAATAGCAGCTCCAACACCTTCAGCAATCTCACCATTCTCTTCACCCTCAAGCTTTAATGCAGCGTCAACAGTTATAACTAAGTCGATATTACCACTAAGTTTCTCAACAAGATCGGCGAGAACCTTGCCTGGCTTACCAACATTAGATCCAGGCCCTTCAGCCTTAATAACATAGACTCTCCTATTCAAAAACCATGTCTCAGCAACAACAGTATCATTAACAATATCCATAGATAATACCTTAGACTTACTGATAAGCCTATAAGCAACAAGAGGCCCTGCAGCATCACCAATTGGTTTACCAGACATAAAAGAGTCAAGAGCCTTTCTATAAGTCTCCACAAGCCTCATAATCTCAGGCATTAGAAACTCTAACTGCATCAATAAGATCCAGTTATTATGTTTCTCGCCAAGCAATAAATAGTGGCGTACAACCTTGTATATATAGTTGAGAGCACCAACAATCTCTAGAGAAGACTCAAGAATACTCCTCTCATACTTACCAATACTTGGGAGAACTTGTTTTAAATAATCTCTATAAACATTCTCACGAGTTGTAAGCAAGTGGTCAAGCCTCTTAATAATATCAGTAGGCTCAATACTAACAGGCTCAATAACGAAGAAATCCATATACCTAGAAACTATATGGGAAGGCTCACGAATACCTAGTCTACGCATAGCTTCTTCAATCCTATGCCTACCGTCATCAACATATCCTTTAATAACATTAAGCTTATTCCTTATATCATAAGCCCATATCCTCATCTGAATCTTTTGATTAGCACCAGTAAATATCATTATCAAGAATATAAGGAAGATCAATTGCCCGATATAGTCAGTCCAATCAGCCATTACACGATCAACCCTAGATCCTATGCCGCAGACTACTACTCAACCACTAATTAATTATACTCCATAATAAGTTATTTCGTTGTAACAATAACGTCTCTACCATAAATTACTATAGTATGCTCAAACTGGCTAACAATACCGTTGCCCTTCTCAATCAATACCGGGTAAACGTGTAGAACACCCTTATTAATCAAAATCCTTAGAATACTCCTTATACCCTCAACACTACCTACTAGATTCTTCAACCGTCTTTCACAGAAAGGCAGTGATCTACGGGAACGCCATATATAGTCAACAACCTTCTTCTCTCTAATACTAAGCCTCTGCTTAATAGATTTTATAGAGAATATAGTAGCAACAATATCTTCTCTAACTAATCCAACTCCATTAGTAGCAAAAGGTTCAATAGCATAAACTCCTTCAGACAAACTCCATCTAACCCATCTATCGCCGTAATTAGGTATACTGTATCCAGAGTGGATCATATACCTATCAATACTGTGTCCAGAGAGATTACGAATAGGTTTAAATCCATAGGACTTAATTGTTTCTTCAATAACTCTACCTATTTCACTAGCTTTAATACCAGGTCTCAAAACCTCAATAACTCTCTCTAAAGCATTCCTACTAGCTTCAATCAATGGCTCGTACACAGGACTAAAAGATACTGTAGCAGCTGTATCAGCTATATAGCCATCAACGTGGACACCAATATCAATCTTTAGAACAGAGTCCTCTAGAATAACAGAGTCATCATCTAATACAGGAGTATAATGTGCAGCAATACTATTAATAGATAAATTAGCTGGAAAAGCAGGTTCACCGCCAAGCTCACGTATTCTATTCTCAATAAATTCCGCAAGATCAAGGAGCTTCATACCGGGTTTAGCATAGCGAACAGCTTCTTCTCTAACCCTCTTAGCTATTTCACCAGCTCTAATATACATTCTAACATCTTCTTCACTCAAAACACTCTTCAAACAAGACACCAACACATAGTTAATTCATATACACTACATTTTTGAAATATATTAGTTGTCTTAGCTAGTTTAAGAACATTACTAGATTACACTAAATGGTTTTAATTAAATGAAAAGTTTAACACCCATGTATATTGTAGATATATTCCAGATACACTAGAATTTCGAGGAGGAGAGCTGTATGGCTATAGTAAAGTATTTTGGACATGCAGCTTTTGAAGTAAGGCTTAAGGGTTTTGATGGCAGGGAAAAAATTGTTTTAATAGATCCATGGCTATCCAACCCATTATCTCCAGTAAATCCTAGAGACTATGTTAGAGAAACAAGTAGACTAGACTACATAATCGTTACCCATGACCACGGAGATCATTTGGGGGATACAGAATATATAGCTAAAGAGACAGGGGCTAGAGTAGTAGCTATATTTGATCTAGCCGTAAATCTTAGTAAGAAAGAAATAGAAACAATTGATGCAAACGTTGGTGGAAGAATTAAAGTAGATGATTTATTCATTGTACTAACGCCAGCAATACACAGTAGTAGCCATGGAAACCCCGTTGGAGTAGTTGTTGGCGGAGAAGACATTAGGATATACCATGCCGGAGACACAGGATTATTTGCTGAAATGCAGTATATACACGAACTATACAATCCAGATATAGCTCTACTACCAATAGGAGGACACTATACAATGGGAGTAGAAGAAGCAGCAAAAGCAGTTGAATTACTAAAGCCGAAAATAGCAATACCTATGCACTACAATACCTTCCCGCCAATTAAAGCCGATCCTACTAAATTTAAGGAAATAGTAGAGAAAAAGACTAGTACAAAAGTAGTCATATTAAAGCCGGGCGAGCAAATACAGTATCCATAAAATATTTTACACTATATCCGCTCAATACCAGCATCACATAACTATATCTAAATCAATCTTCTATTTTTAAAATACCCAGAGAAATATTAGTACAATATAGTGTCTCCCCCGGGGAAACAACCCCGCTCCCACTATTAAGAGCCCGTGAGAGAATGCCGGAAAAAGGCTTCGATGAACACGGGTGTTAGTGGTGGGGGACACCCCAAAGGGGGGATGGAATTAGTTTTTGCTAACACAATACAACTAGGTATTTGTTTACCAACTATCTAGTTTTGTAGAGCACGGTATCTATAGAAATTAAAATTATATACTATAGTTACTAAGTAAATAGATATCCAAAAATCTCCACTAGAAACTATAGAGTCATGGTGTAATGTATTATGAGGCTTGAGTTGATAACACGTAATACTGCTGAAGTAGTGACTCTTGATGAACTAAAGAATCTTCTTGAAGAAAAGGATCATCCAAGGGCATACATAGGTTTTGAACCAAGTGGATTAGTACACATAGGCTGGCTTATATGGATGAATAAAGTACGTGATTTTGTTGAAGCAGGTATAGATATGTATATTCTTGAAGCAACATGGCACGCGTATATAAATGATAAACTAGGTAGAGACATGGAATTAATTAGGGCAGCAGCTAGATTAGTAAGGAAAGTACTCGAAGGACTTGGAGCCAATATATCTAAGATAAAGTTTGTTGACGCTGAAGAACTAATTAGTGATAAACGTTATTGGGAAATACTGATTAAAGCATCAAAGAACACTACATTGGCACGCGTAAAAAGAGCACTAACGATTATGGGGAGAAAAGCTGGAGAAGCTGAAACAGATTTCTCAAAACTAATCTATCCCTTAATGCAAGTAACAGACATATTCTATCTAGACCTCGACATAGCCCTCGGAGGAACTGATCAAAGAAAAGCACATATGCTCCAAAGAGACATTGCCGAGAAACTAGGATTTAGAAAAGTAGTAGCAATACACACTCCCTTACTAGCTGGTTTAGCAGGGCCTTCCAAGAGAATGGAGGCTATAGATGATGAAGCATTAATAGATGTCAAAATGAGTAAAAGCAAACCAGAAACAGCTATATTCGTCCACGACAAACCCGATGATATACGTAGAAAAATAAGAAAAGCATATTGTCCACCGAGAGAAACATCTTTCAATCCAATAATAGATATAAACAAATACATACTATTTGCACAACCAGGATTCGTACTACACATAGAAAGACCAAGTAAATATGGAGGACCTATAGACATAACTAGCTTTAGTGAACTCGAGCAACTCTATAAAAAAGGAGAAATCCACCCTCTAGACTTAAAGAATGCAACAGCTGAAGCATTAATAAAGTATTTAGAGCCAATTAGAAACAAAATAGAAAACGATAAAGAAGCTCTAGAAATAATTGCAAAAATAAGCGGTAGAGAAACTAGATAACTTCATTAGTAAACAAATTACTTGCGTTTACACAGAACATACTTAAAGACCATAGCATACATGGATCCTTATACAAATACATCATAGATATATAAAAACTAGTATAAACCGTAGTTTTTAGTGAGAAGAAAATAGAATAATAAAGCAAAAACTTTACTTCAAATGGAAATGAAGTCTCTCCCCCTTAAGATAATGAGATCCCGAATATCAATAGAATAGCCAAGGACATGGCTGGATCGCTAAACACTACTATGGTGATCAACTATGCCTAAATACCTAATAAAAGCAAAAGTTGCAGTAGAAGGAATAGTAGAAAAATCTGATGTAATAGGAGCTATTTTTGGACAAACAGAGGGTCTTTTAGGAGAACATTTTGATCTAAGGCAGTTACAGGATAAAGGAAGACTGGGCAGGATAATAGTAGATTTAAAGACTCTTGGAAACAAAACTGAAGGAGAAGTCATTATACCGAGTAATCTAGATAGAGTAGAAACAGCTCTTGTAGCAGCAATGATAGAGACAGTAGATAAAGTAGGTCCCTATAATGCCAAAATTAGAGTAGTAGACATAGTTGATGTAAGACTAGAGAAAATAAAGAAGATTATTGAAAGAGCAAAGGAAATACTAAAGATATGGAGTCAACGTAAATCTCCAGATCTAAAAGAGATACTACAAGAAATAGAATCTGTTCTCAAACCACCAGAATTAATAAAATATGGTCCCGAACAATTACCGGCAGGACCTGATGTAGAGAGAAGTAGTGAATTAATAATTGTTGAAGGAAGAGCTGATGTAATAAACATGCTTAGGTATGGATACAAAAACGTAATTGCATTAGGTGGTGCAAAACCAGAAATACCTAGAACATTAATAGAGCTTGCAAAGAGAAAGAAGAAAGTAATAGTATTTCTAGACGGAGATCATGGAGGAGATTTAATATTAAAGGAACTACTTAAAAGTAATCTAAAGATAGACTTCGTAGCAAGAGCTCCACAAGGTAAAGAAGTAGAAGAGCTTACTGGAAAAGAAATCAAAGAAGCATTATCAAAAGCTATTCCAATACAAGAACTTAAGAAACCAAAGAAGAAAGCTGTTGAAGTAAAACAAGTTGAAAAACCAGTTGTAAAAGAAGTAGAGGAAATAATGACTATACCAGCAAAAATAGCAAATGATATCAAGAGCCTATATGGAACACTAGAGTCAATAATATACAATAGAGACTGGGAGATCATAGATAAAATGCCTGTTAGAGAACTCGTAGATAAATTAAAGGAAGCGAATACAGGAGAAATCTATGCAGTAGTAATGGATGGCATAATAACACAGCGTTTACTAGATGTAGCAAGTGAGAAGAAAATTAGGATAATAATAGGTACTAAACTAGGTAGCATAGTCTATAAAGATCCAAAAATGCTTATACTAACATATAATGACTTACTATAGCACCTGTCTCTTATACACATCTCCGAGC
>WAML01000083.1 GCA_015522345.1 Desulfurococcales archaeon | reverse complement strand
CTATATACTTGTGTATATTAACTATACTATGTTTAGTGATTATTAGCTATGTTACGAAGTATATAAAAATACATGGTGTTAGAGCTGTGGGCATGATGTAAGCTATATAGGTATTATATAGTGGAGTCGCTTATACCATATATTCTTAGATGATAGTCAAGAGGATTCTTAGAGATCCTTGGGAGTATTTCAATCATTTTAGCGGGTGAGACATTCTCTTTTTCAACATAGTATAGATAGTCTCCAGCTAATCCGTTTAAGTATGCAGCAATAGCTGCTGCTTTAAATGTATCTTTTGTTTTCGCTAATAATGCACCTACTAGACCAGCTAATACATCTCCTGTACCACCTATACTCATGTCTTCATTCCCTGTTCTATTGAATCTATAAGTGTCTGATTTAACTATTGCATCTATAGGGGCCTTTAATAATATAGTTGCCTCAAGAACTCTGCTAGCCTCGATTATATGGTCTATATCTTTGAATACATTATCTACTCTAGTATTAGTTAATGCTTTAAATTCGCCACGGTGAGGAGTAATTACTGTATTCCAAGAAAACTTTGTTTCTCCATACTTAATTCCTTTAAGTCCATCGGCATCTATAACGAGTAACAATTCTTTATACTTGCTAGTAACTATTTCTATGAATTCTTTAGCAAATTCAATAGTATCTTCTTCTCTACTTAAACCATTTCCAAAAACTATTGCGTGAGGCCTAAAGTACTCTATATACTTTTCAATGTAACTGATGTGGTCCGGCATAAAATGATCTCCTGGGACAGAAACTACTATTAACTCTGGTGTATAACTAGATACTACACTCTTTATGTACTCGGGAACAACTATAAACGATAGATCAGCGCCTATGGCTAATGCTGCTGCACCAGCTAGTGCTGGTGCACCAGTATAGTATTTAGAGCCTCCTATAACTAGTACGCGTCCACCCATACCCTTATGAGCATCTCTGGGTTTCTTAGGTACTCCGTAAACAGCGTCTCCAGGTCCAATATACATTTTCGACTCTAGGGGTATGCCTATGTTGGCTACAACTATTCTTCCAGTATATTCGGGCTTCTTTAGTAAACCAGGTTTAACATCATGCATTGTAACTGTTATATCGGCTTTAAAGGCTACTCCATGGATATCTCCGGTATCGGGATTTAATCCTGTAGGGGTATCTATGGCTACTCGTAGAATAGATTTTGCTTTATTAGCTTCTTCAACCATTGACTTTATAGGGTCTCTGAGTTCTCCTTTTACACCAGTCCCTAATAATCCATCAATAATTATGTCGGCATCTCTAATTACTTCTAGACATGCCGGCCTAGTTATCCTAATACTATTGGTCATCCTAAGTACTATATCTAGATTAGCTTTTGTATCAGGATGTTCTACATCCTTTAATGAATGAGATGGAACTATTGTAACTCCATAACCTCTACTAGCCAAGTACCTAGCGGCAACAACGCCGTCTCCACCATTACCTCCTTTACCCATTAAAACAACTATTTCTAGATCACGTTCTAGATTCCTTGATTTAATTTCTTCAATAACTGTATCTGCAACGGATTTTCCAGCAGCCTCCATTAGCATACGTAATGGTATTCCTAAACCTATTGTATTAACTTCTAGGATCCTCATTTCTTGAACTGTAATAACCATTTCCTATAGAGCCTCCTTCCTTAAGTTCTAGGAATCAATTTATAGATATAGTAGAAATAATTGTTATCGTTGGAGGATTCTCTATTCTATTATGTAGAGTCTTTTACTTTAACACGGTTTGTTTATAAGGTTAGTCATTAATTTTATACCCAGGTGTTTGAAAAGTGTTTGATCCTTATGAGATCCGGAAAGATTTTCCAATACTAGAGCGTGTAATTAATGGAAGAAAGCTTATTTACTTTGATAATGCTGCTACAACTCATAAGCCTTTGCCCGTTATTGAAGCTATTAGAGAATTCTATATAAAGTATAATGCAAATATACATAGGGGTCTTCATACTTTAAGCCAAGAAGCTAGTGAAAAATACGAGAAAGCACACGAAACAGTAGCTAAATTCATTAACGCATATAGTTGGGATGAAATAATATTTTGTAGTAATACAACAGATGCTCTTAACATCGTAGCTTATGCTTGGGGATTAAATAATCTAAGAGAAGGGGATGAAGTAGTTCTTACAGTAATGGATCATCATAGTAGTATGCTTCCATGGCGTAATATAGCTAAGTTTAAGAAAATTAAGATAAAATACGTAGATATAACTAATGATGGGTATCTAAAGTATAGTGATTTCGAGAAATTAATTACTGAAAGAACTCGTGTAGTTGCATTCCCTATAATGAGCAATGTCCTTGGCACAATAAATGATGTTAAGAGAATAGTTAAGTTGGCCCATGAAGTAGGAGCTATAGTAGTTGCTGATGGAGCTCAGAGCGTACCTCATATGCCCACCAATGTAAGAGATCTAGGGATAGATTTCCTGGCTTTTAGTGGACATAAAATGCTTGGTCCTACAGGAATAGGAGTATTATGGGGTAAACGCGAACTACTTGAAGAAATGATGCCTTTCAAAGTTGGTGGAGACACTATAAAGGATGTTACTCTAGATGACGTTATCTGGCATGATGTTCCTTGGAGGTTTGAGGCTGGTACTCCTAATATTGCTGGTGCTATAGGATTAGAAGCAGCAATAAAATACCTACAAAAAATAGGACTACAAAACATAAGAAACCACGAAAAACAACTAGTAGAACATACCTTCAAATTATTTAAAGAAGAGTTAGGCGATGAAGTAACTATATATGGTCCACGTAATCCCAATGATAGAGGAGGAGTTATTTCATTTAATATTAAAGGCCTTAACCATCATATAGTGGGTAGAGCTTTAGATTCATTATTTGGTATAGCAGTTCGCACTGGAATGCATTGCGCCCATCCACTCCATTATAGACTAGGGCTTAAAGGGACTGTAAGAGCTAGTTACTACCTCTACAATACTCGTGAAGAAGTTGAGGAACTAGTTAATGCATTGAAGTTTATAGTGAAACAAAAAGAAAACATAGAGGCGATATTCAAAAAAGATATAGAAGGAATAATATGTCCTACTGGCTAGGAACGTTTCTTCCTATATAGTAGAAACGCCATTATAAAGGCAAAGACTGCTGCTAAGCCAGTGATATAATATAGACTAGTTACTCCTGGTCTTTCAGCGCTGGGAGGAGGATTATATGGTATAGAATTTAATGGCTTCCCTACATCAACGCCTTCTATGTTTGTCCATATTAATCTATAGTCAGCTATATTCCTATACGTAATATTACCTATGTTCTGCATAGTGGTTTTAAGTGTGTACTCTGTATGCAGATCCTTTAAAATACCTTGTTCATCATACACTGCTTTAAGATATAATTCATAAGGTCCATAGGGGCTTATACCCGTTGACCTATTTTCATATACATTATTCTCGGGTAACAACGATGGATCAATTATTATACTTAATGTTTCACTAAGTTCTTTAGAAGCATCTATTGTAACTTTACTTGAAGATCCTATTTTATTTGTTGCAGCCGTATTATTTGTATCAATTAAAGTACTGTTAACTATGACATGAGTGTCATTTACTTCTAAAACCTCTAATTGTACTCTCGACCAATATGTAGCGTTCTTAAAGTATAGCGACATAGTCTTATTTACTCCATAATAAATATCTTTACTAACTATATCATATACTAAATAATCTCCTTTTCTAACAGAAGGTTTTGCATAAACTAATGCATTTCCTATAATAACTAGTATTATTAATATTAACGCTAGATATATAGTGAAGCTATTGTTCAATTTAGGCTACAACTCCTCCTATATAATATTCTAAGGCATTATTATGTTGATACCTATTGTGTTTACCAGTATATATTTCTAGATGAAGTACTTTAGTTACTGGCTGAGAGGATGTAGGGCATTGCCTAAATTTATTAATTCCTTCTAACATAGAGCTAACCAGAAGTATATACGCGCCTGTAGCTCTGGGTGAATCTATTGATTCAATCAGATTTTATGAAGGACTTTAAGAAGATTATGTACAAATACATTGAGAAAATCGATGATGTTGTAGAACACTTTAAAACAGCTATAGGATACTTCAATGAAATGCGGGTTGGAGAAGCTAGGAGAGAACTAGCTAGTTCTATGGATGCAGAAAAAGAAGCAGATGAACTTAGAAGAAAAATGGTTTATCTTCTAGAAACTTCTGAAATAAATCCTGAGTTAAAAGAGGATCTCTTTCACTTAATTAAGAGGATTGAAGTAATAGCAGATTTTGTTAAAGACGCAGCTAGCACACTTACTATTATACCTTACCTAGAAGTACCTGTAGAACTTAGGGAAGGATATGAAAAAATGATTAATAAAGTATATGAAGCTACTAAGAAAGTATGTAAAGCTGTCGAAGCCCTACTAGAAGGAGAATATACTACTGCCTCAAGACTAGCTGATGAAGTTGAGGCTCTTGAAGAAGAAGCGGATATGATAGATGTAGATAATAGAGGTAAACTACTTGATTTCGGAGAAAAACTAAAACCATACACACTAGCAATTCTGCTGCATGACTTAATACTTGATCTAGAGGAAGCAGCTAACGCATGTGAAGATGCAGCAGATTATATTAGGGCTCTAATTGTTGTATACAGTGAGAAAAGAGCTAGTTGAAAATATCTTAAGAATTAGACAATTCTTTTCTAAATAAACTGTTTTCTTTAAATAATACTCTAGTATTTTAAACTATAGATGGAATAGTAGTATGATTATGGTGTCTAGGATGAGTGTTTTAACTCCAGAGGATCTTTCTAGACTTTTTGGAATAGACTTAGATAGAATTGATTGCGCAGGATTAAAACTGACTCTAGGCGAAGTCTATAAGCTTGAGTCTAGAGGAGTTCTATCCAAAGATGGAAAAGAACTGCCCCACTATTCCTTGATAGAACCATATAATGGGTACTACTACTTATTGCCAGGGCCCTATTATATCAAGTACAACGAGTATATAAAGATCCCTAATGGATACATTGGTTTAGCCATTCAAAGGTCTTCATTGATTAGAATGGGTGTAACCCTCTATACAGCTGTTTGGGACCCTGGATATGAGGGTAGGGGCTCTGGTCTTATAGTAGTGCATAATCCTCATGGAGTAGCTATTGAAAAAGGTGTACAAGTAGCACAATTAGTTATAATTAAGATGACAGGATATACTAAGAAACTATATAGAGGTAGCTATTTTAGGGAAAAATAGAATTGTTTAGTATCCATGAAGTTTTACTTCAGTGATAAAGCTCTCTATATAATCCTTTATTGGCTCAAGCTCTTTCCTCCACGGAGCTAATATGTTCCAAGCATTCTCAGGATCTTCAATGATTTTCTCTAGTATTTTCAGCATTTTACAATAGTTTTCATCAACTCCTTCAATATTTTTACATAGACTATCCAGATCTATTTCATCTTTGTTTCTTTCAATAACATTTATGTAGGGGCATTCGTCAAGTATTCCATAGGATACAGGGTTGAGTCCATTTATTTTTAGAGCAGTAGAAACAGCTCTTAGCTCTTGAAGACCAGGGTTTTTAGAGAGCCAGTACCTTATAATATCGTTGTCTCCTTGTAGAGCTAGGTAAGATAATCTATTGAAGTCTTCTTTATATAGTTTTGTAGCAATTATCTTAGGGATTGTATCTAAGAGTAGATTTAGTATTTCTCCTGCTACAGTACATTTTGATAAAACATCTATAGCATCATCGATTATAGGCTTATAGAGTTCTAGAAGCCCCGATCTATATACAGCGGTATAGGCTATTGTAGCACCTGTTATCAATCCCGAAGACGGGAGACCTATTAGAGCGAGTTCCTTAAGTAAATTAGCTATTGTCCATTTAAAGTTCTCGGAATTATAGTATACTATTACAGCTTTGCTGTCCCAGTAGTAGCTAGCAGATAATCTTAGAGCTAACAGCCAAGAATATGTTGTAAAAGGTTTAGCTATAACTATTTTGGGTACAGTTTTTACCGCTTTAGTAAGATATGGTTCTAAATCTTGAGGAACATGTTCTCTTATATAATTCAATATGTTTTTCTTTACATTTTCATCAATGCCCGTTATTTTAATAAATAGTTCTCCATCAAGATCTCTCACAGGATATACCTCGTTAAACATCTTTATTAAAAACTTAGTTATTTACTCGAGTTAATAAGCTTGCTTTACAAACTAATATGTTCTTATGTTCTAGACATAGTGACTATTATTATGTAATGACGTTGTTGTCATTAAGTAAATGACGCTGTAGCCAAATAGAGGATGATATATATTAACAGTAGGTATTAATAGTACCAGAGGTGTAGTTCATGAGATCGAGGCTCGTATTCGTTGGCTTGATTATTATAATAGTTATTGCAGCTAGTATGCTTTATAGCTTATTTATATATAATGGTCTATGGAAGCCAGGATATTCAATAACTTCTATAAGTATTTCATTGTCAAACACAAGTAGTTTACCTGTAATAACGTCTACCATTGGAGTAAATACTAGTACTTCCATGGATACAACTGTGTTATTGAATACTACACACAATATTGAAAAGAAGGAGACAGAATATGGGTTAGCTAGAGTAAAGGATCGTAGTTCATTACTTGCTTTAATAAACTTAAATAAGGAAATACGTAGTCTAATGAATAACCTATATGGTTACGCACCTGTAATGGCAGATCTATTAATGTCGTTGACTAAAACTCTTGAACTAGGAACAAGGGTTTTAGAAGCACAAGTAGTCTATTCGCCAGAACAGGGAGAGTCTAGAGAAGTATATTATTCAGAAACTAATGTATTAGTTGAAGGAGTTGATGAACTAGATATTGTTAAAACTGATGGTAAATACATATATTATGTAATAAACCCGTTTGAGACACGAGTAGCTATACCTCTAGTCTACAAGCCTAATATGCAGAAGATACCCTATAATTCAACATTGTATGTAATAAAAGCATATCCACCTAATGCATTATCGGTAGTATCGTATGCTCAATTCAAGAATCTCTATATCTATGGACTCTATGTTGTAGGAGATAGAATAGTATTAATTGGCAGTAGATTTAATCAATACCCTGTTGTGATAAGTAGAAATATAATCATATCCCCTGTGTATAGGCCTCAAACTTATATACTTGTTCTAAAATTTGATGGAGAAAATATACTTGTAGAAAATACAACAATTATAGATGGAAGATACATTGACTCTAGATTATATAATGGAATAGTCTATGTAGTAACATCTATTCCAACTACAATAGGCTATTCTAAGCCAATACTTCCCACTGTAAATGGTGTTGAAATACCAGTTGATAAATACATAGTATTATACGATGAACTACCCGATCAATACACTATCATATACAGGTTTAATGCGACATCTCTCGAACATAATACCACGGTCTTTGTACACGGCTTGACCTCGAGAATATACGTTACATATACACACATGTACTTGATAAGCCGTACGCCAGACTATCGTATATTGTTGAAGGAGTTAGTTAAATCTATTAAAGACGAGAAATTGAGAAGTATGGTAGATGAAGTAATTAATTCTAATGAACCACTGCCTCTAAAGATCTATAAAATACTTAATATGATTAACAAGTATGTTGCAGAAAATGAAGAAATAGAAGTAATCGTTAATGGAGTATCAATAACTATACCCGTTAAACCAGGTATTTCGCACATTATCTTTAATCCACAGGTACATAGGCCATGGGCAAATACTACTATATATTCATTTGAATATGAGGGGTTGAAGCTAAAGTATATGGGAGATGTAACTCTAGAAGGTCGTTTAACTGATCCATACTCTATAAGTGAATATAATGGTACACTTAGAGTTGCAGTACATATAGATAGGACAGATGATAACGCGGTATATGTTATCAACCTAACTAATATGGAGATTATAGGATTAGTTAAAGGAATTGGTAAGAGACTCGACATATATGCAGCTAGATTCATAGGTGATAAATGCTATTTAATAACATATCGTCGTAAAGACCCACTTGTAGTAATTGATCTAAGCAATCCGAGTAAACCCATAGTTCTAGGATTACTGGAAATGCCGGGCTATAGTGAATACCTCCATCCGCTAGGCAAGGATATATTACTTGGCATTGGTAAGACTGATGACAATAAGTATATAAAGATAGAGACATATAATGTGAGTAATCCCTATGAGCCAACCATTATCTCCAAGATAGAAATAGGCAAGAATGTAGATGATGCTAGATATATCTACATGGATTCACCTGTATTAAGGAATTATAAGAGATTTGTAATAAATACTAGAGACAAGTATATTCTAATACCCATATACACATATCATGAGGACTATAAGAAAGTATTGAATGGAGTATATGTTATAAAGTATAATGACAACGGAGTTATAGAGTTAAAAGGTGTTATAAAACTGGATGTACCAGTACATAGTGTATTCATTAACGATACCATATACGCTATAGGGTATAGTAGAGTAGTTGCAGCATACTATGAAGACCTGAGTGTCAGGAGTGTTGTTGAACTCCTTATCCATCGTTAATGAAATATTCTTCACATGTCCCCCATATAGTATATAGGGCTAGTATTCTTTTCTTCATCGTTATTAAGAGATATCTTTAAATATATCCTAGGCATATCTTTTCTAATAACATCTATAACGACATATTGCTACATAGTAATATATGTGATATATACAAGTATATAGTTGTCTAGGCTAACTATATGGGGGAGAGGACAGTATGTTTGAAGTAAACATATGGCTTATCATAGGCGGCTTTGCAGCGTTTATTGTAGCTTGGATTAATGGTGCTAATAACGCCGCTAATGCTATTGGTACTGCTGTTGGCAGTAAAGCATTGAATATTAAACAAGCACTATACTTGGCGGCAGCCTTCGATTTTCTAGGAGCCATGTTATTCGGAAAATTCGTATCTATGACTTTGTTGAAGGGTATTGTTGATACTAGCTATTTTAGTGATGCCTCTATTGTAGTATACGGTATGATTGCAGCACTTTTTGCTACAGGACTATGGGTTATTGTAGCAACTATATTCAAGATACCAATGAGTATAAGCCAGGCAATAGTTGGAGGCGTAATGGGATTTGGGTTAGCTACACTTGGTGTTGGCGGCGTTAATTGGGATAAGATAATACAGATAATAATAGCATGGCTCATACTACCGTTTATGGGAGCAGGTATTGCGTTATCATTCTACTTCTTCATTTATAAGAAACTAACTAGTTTAGAGAGAAAGAAGCTTGTTTATGCAGGAGACTTCTTCTTATTCATAATGGTATTTACCACGGTCTTTCTATTAAACGTGAAAACCCTCAAGTCAAGCGATCTTGCCTGGGCCTTGACGACTAGTATTGCAGTGTCTCTTGCATTCCTATTACCGTTTCACATAATAGTTTATAAGACTATGCCTAGGGATATAGAAGCCGCTAGAAAACATATATTTAGAATATTATTGATTGTTTCGGCAGCTTCTATGGCGTTCAGCCATGGCGCTAATGATGTAGCTAATTCAGCTGGTCCATTAGCTGGGGTTCTCTATGCCGTCACTAAAGGTGTTGTTCCACAAAATGTAACCATACCTTTAGAAGCCCTCACATTATCGGCTATGGGTATAGCTTTAGGTATACTAATATGGGGTTATCAAGTAGTTGAAACAATTGGTGAAAAAATAACTGTATTAAGTATAGAAACAGCTTTTATGGCACAGTTCGCGGGATCTATAGCAGTACTTATAGTTACTCGACTAGGGCTTCCCGTATCAACAACTGTATCCATAGTTGGAGCTGTAGCTGGAATAGGCTTTGCTAAAGGAATTAAAGCAGTAAATATAAAGACTTTAGTTAAAATAGTCAGTGCTTGGTTTCTGGCATTCCCCATAGTAGCCGGTCTAGCCATGATATTCTACTATCTACTATCATTTATACCGTTCTGACACAATTATAATACATAAATAGTTTATTCCCCTATTTTCCAATTAAGAAGTAATTTTAGGGGATAATTCATTTATGTATGACATATTATTTGTAGGCGTTGGTAGAGTTGGTGGATTAGCTCTAGATATATTATTTAAACTCTATAGTCCACTTGAAATTAAAGCAGCTGTAGTTGATAAAGATGAAAATAAGCTTGCCAAGATCAGAGATGCCTATGGAGGCTTAGTGGATACATATAAAGTATCATCTATTAATGATATAGTTGATATAGCTAGAAAATCATATATTGTTGCTACAGCTCTTCCTTCAAACATAGCCCTAGACGTTATTGAGAAAATACTAAGGAAGGGAATTAGTGTAGTTGATGTATCTTTTATCTCCGAAGACCCGTATAGCCTAGAAAATATTGTTAAAGAAAAGAAAGTATTCTACGTTATTGATGCAGGTTTTGCTCCAGGATTTAGTAATCTAGTTGTTGGATCAGTTTATGCAAAAGTAAATGATGTACTAGATAGTGTGAGAATATATGTAGGTGGTATACCAGTAGAGAATATACCGCCCATAGGATACCAAGTTACATGGAACCCAGAGGATCTTATTGAAGAATATACTAGACCTGCTAGGATCATAAGAAATAGTTTCTTAACTAGAGTAGACCCCTTGGATGAAGTTCTTGATGTAGAAATTCCTGGTATAGGAGTGTTTGAAGGATTTTATAGTGATGGATTAAGGACGTTGCTTAGAAATATTAAAGCTAAAGAAATGTATGAAATAACCATACGGCATAAAGGTCATCTACAGTTTGCCAGAATTCTTAGAGAACTAGGATTCTTTGATAAAGAACCTATTACTGTTGATAAATGTTCTATTAAACCAAGTAGGTTTACTGCTGAACTCTTTAGTAAGAAATTAAAACCTTCCATACCAGATATAGCTATACTCTACATAGATATTAGAAAGAACAAGCTATTCTATCGCCTTATATCAAAACTTGTTGGAGAACCAAGTAAACCTGCTACAGCTTATTATACTGCACTTGTTTATGCAAAAACAATATCTATTGCCTATGAAAACGAGTTTGAACCAGGTATTTATCCGCTCGAGAAACTATATAGATATTATAGTGAATACCTTAGCTTTCTTAAAGAAAATAATGTATATATTTCTGTAAGTTCAAATATATCTGCACTATAAGGACGAATTTTGTTTAAGTAAAAACTTTTTCAGCTATAACTTTGTATCCTTCAACAGCCTTCACTAAATGGTCTATGGGAACGTATTCATTAGGCTTATGGGCGAGTCTTTCGTCTCCGGGGCCATAGCCTATTGTAGTTACACCCATGATCCCTGCTGAATATATTCCATCGGTACTAAAACGCCATATGCCTTTGCTTGCTTTTTCATTAACGTATTTCTTAATTAGATCTAGTACTTTATTAGTTAATTCATTATCGTTAAACCATGCTGGAAACCAGTGCTCTATATTAATTTCTTTACCTGTCCACATAACGGCTTTTTCCTTCTTTACCGATACTTTAATATCGGTTAATATTTTAAGTTTTTTCAAGTGGCTACCTATGTGATTAAATTCTCCTAGGATCCTCGTTTTAGATTCTCCTAATACAAATCTGTAATCAAATATAATAATACATTTATCAGGGATCATTGGCGGAGACTTGGGAGTGCATTCGATTATAGTAGGTGTTATTGTAGATTTACCGAGTCTCTCGTCAATAGGTAATTTATCCTTTCTAGCCTCTATAATATCTATAAGATATGCTGCAGCAGATAATGCATTAACTCCTTCTTCAGGCATTGAAGCATGTGCTGAGATTCCTTTAACTAAGACGTTTATTACAGCCCGTCCCCTTTGCCCTAGGTATATATTTAAATTTGTAGCTTCCCCAAGTACTACTAAATCAGGCTTAATAGATAGTGTTTCTTTGAGGCATTTACCGAATATATAGCCTTCAGCTATTTCTTCATATGGTACAAAAACATAATATATGGATGGAATATCTTCTTTCCTTACTTGACCCGCACTTGCTATCATAGAAGCTATTGCTCCCTTCATATCAACAGATCCTCTACCATATAATTTATCACCTATAATCACTGGCTCATAAGGATTAATAGACCAATTACTTAAGTCGCCGGGAGGCACATGATCCATGTGTCCTTCGAATACAATAGTTCTATTTATACTACCCTTTAATACTCCAACTACGTTGCCGTATTCATCTATAAATACTTTATCTACTCCTTGCTCATTTAAGAGATCCTTAATTGTGTAAGCTATATCCTTCTCTTTTCCCGATAAACTTGGAATAGAAATAAGTTCTTTAGCTATACCCACAACATCTTTAATTCTAGCATTTCCTATCAAGAATAAACCCTCTTTACTAGTCTTATAGTCTTATATTGAAGAATAATTGATG
>WAML01000082.1 GCA_015522345.1 Desulfurococcales archaeon | reverse complement strand
CTTATAACCGTTAATAATAGTGGTTTAGACGTTGTTTCAATAACTCTCTTAATTCATACACTCAATGGATCTTACAAAAAATATTTAGGAATAATAAAGCCGCACACAAGTATTAAAGAAGACCTTGAATACAACCGAGTTTATGCAGTAGACTACATAGGAAATGTCTATAAATATCTTGGATTGATATCATATAGTTTACGTAACGATAACTTATACTTTAATACAAGGGCAAATGTTTTGCTCTTCATAATAATCGCTACGGTATTTACAGGAGTCTCTCTATACTACTACAGTAAGTACAAAAAGTCTATGAAGAAATCTGGAAAACGGAGTTAAGGAAGGTCCGGGAGTCGGTGGACGTCCGCCGCTCTACCAGGCTGAGCTACGGGCCCATATCAGGCTAGATTTATCCACTTGGGGGTTATATTGTTTTTCCCATTCTTTAGGAAATAGTGATGTCTTTAATTGATTCTATAAGTGATAGTACTTCATACACTCTTACTCATCTTAATCACATCCCATCCATGTTTTACAGCAACTCTTACTTCTTTGACACTAGTTAATTCCTCATGTTTATTCTTACTTATAACTTCAATAGCTTTTTCAGTAACTGCTTTAGCTATTTCAAGCATCTTTTCTTTCTTCATTAATAGACCTAGTTTTGAAACATTTACCTCAATTAATATACTCTTGTGATCACCACTTATTTTTATCATAGTAATGTTCGTTTTATTTGCTTGCACTAAAGGAGTCAAAGACTCCACTAGCTTTAATAATGGAGTTTCAAGTTTAATAAGCTCCTCTACATTATTTACTAAAGGCTTTTCTTTATCTAGTTTTTTCTCTTCACTAGGAATTATATAGACTCCTCTCTTAGGTAGAACAACTTTTTCTATAAAAGCTTTATAGAATTTCTCGAGTTCTTCTGTCGGAAGCACTTTAGTCTTTTCAACACTAGTTTCAATAGGTATCGTCCCTGATGTTGGAGTATATTGTATATTTTCATTAGCTATAATAGTCTTAGGTAGCTCCTTCTTGACTTCTTTACCCTCTTTCACAGTACTTACTTGCTTAGGTATTTCTATTCTTAGTCTTCTCTTCACAAAGTCTTTAGGCAACTCTATGTATTCTATTATAGCAGTAGAGTATTCTTTAGCATCAATTTTTTCACTAAATGATCCTAGTGCTTGGACACCATTATATTCTTCTCCATCAAATATTCCGTAGATACCCATCAACGTTTTTTCACATAAAAAGAGGACTGCCTCATCCCAACTACCAGTTTTCTTCTTTAAACTAAGTTTACAGAATATACATTTATTCAAGCTTCTATTGCCAATAACCTTCATTATATTATTTACACTATTGCCAACAAATCTATCAATTCCCTGAAAGACTCCCTCCAAGTTTATATATGCTTCAAAAGCTGGATTACGTATAGATTTACTTACCTTGTCTAGATCCTTGTATATATCTAGGTTTTTTGTAGGCAAGTCGAAACACCTAAGACATCAAAAGTATAGCTCAGACTATCGACCCTTCTTCATCGATACTCCGATTATGTCGGCTTCAGCATCTATTATAATCAGTTTTGCAAACAGAGAAATAAACTATTTTCTTAAGAAGATAAATTATGATAAATTATGTACTTTACTAATTTTAATTTATTTAAACTGAATAGAGTTTATCTCTGACTTCATCAGGTAATTCTTCTTCTTTCACGACTTTATATGTGAGCGGCGGCTTCTTCACTTTAGGTCCTACAATAATATATTTCTCTGGATCATTAGGTTCTCTACTTTTAAGTACTCTAACTTTAACAAACCACCCATCATTTCTTTCAACATAAATATACTTTCCATGTTTTCCTCCCATAACAGCTCGCCTTCCAGCTATCTTCTAAGCGCTGAATGTCTTTAACATATCTGTGCCTTTAAAATTTTAATCCTGTACCTATATTAGATAACACATCGTGGTGCATGTTCATGGCTATAATAGCTGGTGTTGACGGAGGAGGTTTTAAGACTGAAACAGTAATTCTTGATACGGTAAGTAAAGAAGTTATTGGAAGAGGTGTTTCAGGTCCAAGTAACTACCATAACGTTGGAATGGATCTGGCTACTATAAACATAGTTGACTCTATAGTTAAGGCAATGAATGAGGCAGGAGTAGATTATATAGATAGCCTATGTATTGCACTAGCGGGTCTCGATACGAGATATGATAGAGAGTATGTAGCTAATGCCCTTGAGTCTCTTAATATCTCGAGAGAAATAGTTATTGAACACGATGCTCACGCCGCCCTTATGGCTGGGAGTCTTGGAGAACCAGGTATATCTGTTATAGCAGGTACTGGGAGTATAGCGTATGGATGGGATGGTTCTAAAAGATATATATCAGGAAACCATGGATGGTTATTAGGTGATCAAGGAAGTGGTTTCTGGATAGGGTTTAGAGCATTAAGAACAGTTGTTAGAATGCTCGATGGTAGAATGGAAAAGACTAAATTAGCTGATTATATACTTGAGTACTTTAATGCAAAAGACAAAGAAGAGCTCTCGTACAAAATATACCAGCAAGGCTTTAGCGTAGAAAGAATAGCTGGACTAGCCCCCATAGTCTCTAGAGCTGCAAGTGAAGGCGATGAAGTCGCTCAAGAAATACTGTATAAAGCTGGCGAAGAACTAGCTAAGGCAGTAATAGCTGTAGCTAAAAAACTCCATTTACCAATAATAAAGATCTTTTATACAGGAAGTATATTTAGAATACCGTATGTAGAAGAGACTTTTATAACTACAATACTTTCTACAATAAATAATGCAGAAGTGTATAGGATAAAATACCGTCCCGTAGTAGGCTCCCTAGTTATAGCAGCTAAAAAAATAGGTCTGCATAAAATCAATTGGGATAACATAAAAAATATCAACGTACTTAGAATCTAATCGATCAATAGCGTCTAGGTTGGTAAAAGAGATTGTCAAGCAACTGAATAAGGTATTCAATAATAGTTTTACTACCAAGTTTACTCCTACCATAAACTCTTGACCTAAATATATAAGGTACTTCACATACTCTAGGTCTCCAATAACGGTTTTTACTCAATACTTCAACCAAGATCTTGTAGCCACGAGGCTTTATTAGTGGATTTAATAAATATTCTTTTTTACATCCAAAGAAGCCTGACATAGGATCACTTGTAGTACGTGTCCAAGGATTTATAAGATGCGCTAAAAACGTTGCCAACCGACTTTCCAAGTACCTTAATCTACTCCATCCAAGTACCCCACCACCTTTACTATATCTCGTGGCAACGACTATGTCGCATCCTTTTTCTAAAAGCTTTACTATACCTGGTATAGTACTTGGCGGGTGTTGTAGATCGGCGTCCATAACAATAACGTAATCATACCTAGCCTTAGAAGCTCCAAATACTATTGCAGAAGATAAACCTCTTACACCTTTTCTAATGAAGACTCTTACCGGATAAATATCTTTAAACTCTAGAGCTCTATACGCAGTTCCGTCAGGACTATTATCATCCACTACTATAATCTCGTAACAATTAGTTGTTTCAACAATATACTTATCTATTAGAGGTATAACTATCCCTATATTATCAGCTTCATTATATGTAGGCAGTATTATTGACACACATATCATTAGGTAGCACCAATACTCTATGTTGAAGAACTATCCACATCATGCCAAGTATATAGTCTCCCTAATAAATAATTGACTATAAACCCTAATATGATGCCTATAGCCGTGGACAGTGGAAGCCATAGCCCTAGTAACGTATAGAGGAGAGTGACAGTAGTTAATTGCGTGAAGAAGCTCGTAATACTAGCCATATGGTATTTTATTAAACGAGCGATCCTAGCTATAATATTCTTCTTTACAATAATATCTCTGAAAGTCCAGAGTTCGTGTAGAATAAAATTGAATATAACACTTGATTCAAAACCCAATACTACTGGAAGAACTAGTGATAAAGGATTACTTCTAGAAACACCTAAATACATAGCTGTTATCGTTACAACAACAATATTAATTATAGCTCCTAATGAACCAACAATAGCGAATTTCAATACTCTAGTAGGTTCTCCTAAAAACATTAGTAAAGGCTTAGGTAATCTACTATACAACAGTATTATGTAAGTAGATACAGGGACGTCATAGTATACTTCAATAACTCTTTTGCTATCCATAACAATTTCTTTAATATCGTTATGTCTTCTGACTTTAGATAAAAGACTCCGTCTCAAAACAATTAGTAATCCATTATGGTAACCTATTATCTTAGATAGTTTACTTAATATAGTTATTTTCCCTAAAAGCAACGCAACTTTCTCAAATACACCCTTAGGCCTAGCCCTTACAATAGCTATATCAGCGTGCTCGTTCTCTAGTTTATCAACAAGATTATCTACAATAAACAATATCTCTGGATACATTATATCTGGAATTAAAGCTATATACTCAGAACTGACATTCTTTACTAAGTCAGCAAAGTCTTCAATTTTTTCTAGATAACCATATTCGTTATTAAGATCCTTTGAAGTAAACCCTCTATATAACCCCGTCTTTACAATTACTTTATAAACTATTTTATCAGATTCTTTGTTTTTACACATTTTATTGATATACCCTATATATTAATCGAAACAAAACCTTTATTCTCATTAAATGAATGCTAGGCTAGGTATATTATCGTCTATCGTAGAACTATTAAATTTGAACCTACTAATAATCTTAATCTCTCCAATAGAGAATTGGGAATACTATGGCAAGTGCGTGATTAAATTGAATGAAGATATACAGCTTGAATGGAGTAAACTTGTCAAAGAAATTATGAATTGTAGGAAGTGCCCACTCCATAAATATAGGAAAAACCCTGTACCAGGCGAAGGAAGTATAACATCCCCTATAATGTTCGTAGGCGAAGCACCAGGTTCAAAAGAAGATGAGACAGGGAGACCCTTTGTAGGAGCAGCTGGTAAGTTTCTTACAGAATTAATAGAAATGATCGGGTTAAAGAGAAGTGATGTATTTATAACAAATATAGTAAAGTGTAGACCTCCCGGTAATAGAGATCCGTTACCAGAGGAAGTAAATGCTTGTTTACCTTATCTAATTAGACAGATCAAGCTAATAAAACCCAAAGTAATAATAGCTTTAGGTAGGCATGCTGCCAGAACCCTATATAGTCTAGCTGGTCTAAAATGGAGCAGTATGACTAGAATGCATGGAAGAATAAGAGATATTGAAATAGAAGATATTAGAATTAAGATAGTAACAACATATCATCCTGCAGCAGCACTCTATAATCCAAGACTTAAAGATACGCTAATTAAAGATTTTAAAGAATCCGTGGCTAAAGCTGTTGAAGAAGTATTGGAGAGCCAGACTATTGAAAATAGTAAAACTAAGAGTACTCAAAGAAGCATATTGGATTATTTAAAATAATTAAATTTCTGTTTTAACTCATCTTTGCCTACACTATATACTCTATATTCTTTACCTAATAGGAAACCAAACAGGAATGCGCTAATAGCAATCAATACTATTGAGAAAATCATTAGGAAGTTTTTGTGAGGTATCATGAAGTTCTTTATAGATAACATATTCTCTATGGTAGCTGGTTTACAGAAACTCTTTTCCTCAAAAGAAATAATCCTACTATATATCTCTAGGTGTAATAGTGCTGTTGATGTAGACCAGAGACTTTGATTTATACTAGTCATCATAAATTCTAGAGCAGTAAATCCTGATGGGAGTATTGAGCCATAATATGTTTGATACCAGTACATGACTCTTACTATATCTTTTCTAATATTTTCAACAACGAAGTCATTATAGTACGTAAACAATGGTATACTCATAAGTAATGAACTTAGATCGCGTTGTATGTGAATTACGTACGCTAACGCTTTCAATGGATTCTCTTTCACGCTCTCAATAGATTCTCTTAGAGAATCATATATGTTTCCATATTCCCTAATATCTGCTCCAAACAAGTATTCGAGATATGTTAAAAGACTCTTTGTAAGCTCTATTTCTTCATTAGCCACTTCAGCAATAGTGTTTACTGATATGGTTTTTACAATAGTATTACTACTATATTTTTCAACTTCTATAAGTTTAGCCCATTGCCTAACCGTATATTGCCTCGCTAAAGCTACAGCAGCGTATGTAAGTGCTTCAAATAATTGAGTCTCATTGATAGCAGGTTTAAATAACTTGTTGAAACGACTCATATAATACTCGGAATCAATGAGTCTTTCATAAGAATTAACTAGAACATCAATCTCGGTTAGAGAATACGATGACTTATTAATAAGAGATTTTATTATCGAGCTAGATACACTCATATTACCATTATACCATTGCTCTATAATGCTTTTTGTACTCTCATAATCGTTCACAGTATAGAGTCCTAGTAGATATACTGTTAGAATATTCCAATATCCATAGAATGCTCTACTGGCAGCTGTATAGTATTTTTCTTCATTAATATACTGTACTGATTCGTTTAAGGCTTTTAGTCCTGTCTCAAAGTATTTTCTAATATTTTCTCTGATCCGATTATATTTATGAATCCATTTCTCCATGTCCACTATAGGATCTGAGTTGAGTAGCGCCTTAGATAGGCTATAGAGTTCTTTCCAAGCATCATAATATTTCTGAAAATACTTCTGTGACTCCCTTAGCAAATATTCCTCAATAAATCTACTGTAAACAGGATATAGTGTTGTATTAGAAAAATATTCGTAAGAGTCAATAAAAGTAGTGACAGGTATGTAGTTTTCATTATTAATTAGAGCTGGATGATATGGGGCTATAACATATTTATAGCCACTCTCTATAGCAGCCTTAAATTTTGCTTGTAGACCAGAGATGTTCCCTACAACACCGTTTGGTGCAAGTAATCCTGTTGCAGCTACTTTGTTACTCCATTTATTTCCCTCAAGAAGTAACGTGAATCCTAGGGCAAAATCTAGTGTTGCACTTAAACCAGATATACTATATGTTGTATTAAAGACTACTTTATAATCGTAGTCGTTATGTCTTACTCCAGCTAACCTAGAAGCCATATATGTAGCATACTTTATTGAAGCTATTGTATCTGCTGAAACATTACCCGTATTATACACTATATCTACATCTCCTTTACCAGGCCAAGACACTTCTATATACACAGGGATAACTACTCCTTCTCCATTCTTTGTCACAGCTAGAGTAGCTATATTGATACCATGACTAACTCTTGCTGAACCACGGCAGTAATATGAAGAAGCTACTGGTATAGAAGTAGTAGCAAATATTAATAAAAATAATACCATATATGCTATCTCTCTATATATACTATTTCTTTTATAACCAATCATTTTCTCATCCAAGTTAAACTAATGTTCTTGTAATCTTCATTTCCTTATATACGTTCCCTCTATACTGTATACTTTTACATCTTCATCAAATATATTAGCTATAAGTTAATTACTATGGAGTGCAAGTGCCTAGATAACACTATATTAAAGCTAAGGAATAATATACCTATTAGGTGCTAGTGTTTTGTC
The DNA here is from genome assembly GCA_015522345.1 of Desulfurococcales archaeon. GTDB lineage: Archaea > Thermoproteota > Thermoprotei_A > Sulfolobales > Desulfurococcaceae > WAML01. The sequence goes on along the minus strand of WAML01000082.1, from coordinate 12,933 downwards.
GTTAGATGAAGCAATATATTGGCTTAAGAAAAAAGCCGATGAACTAAGAAGAGAACTAGAGATCATAGAATATTTGATAAGATTACTTGAAAAAGAAGCTAGTGGTTCTCCAGAAGAATTACTTGTTACAAGTGATATAGGTGGTACAAAAATACTCTTATCTAGATCTATCCAATTAGATGATGTAAAAGAAGAATATCTTATGAGTAGATTAAACGAGATCATGGGGTCTAGTAGGTATAATATTATAAAGGATAAAACTGGCAAGTTCAAGGGAATCGTAGTCTATGAAGATGTTGATGAAAAAACTGTAATAGAGATAAAATCTATACTGAAAACTATATCTGAAGCAGATAAAGTGAGAAGCAGTACACTGTAGCTACAAAGGAAACCTCATTGTAACACTGATAAGACATCCGGGGGAGCTAGTACACCCCCTTCCTACTTGCCGGGTAGTAATCATCGGTTCAGATATTTATTATTGCCTACTCCGGTAATAATACATTTACTCACTATTCCTTATATAGAGGATTAACGATAATTTATTCTTGAATAATGTTTTAAGGTGTGTAATTTGGGGGAGAATATTAAAGCTGATATGGAGTTTAGCATACTAGCTAGTACATTTGAAAAAATAGAGGCTATCACTTCTAGAACTCAAATGACGATGTATCTAGTGGATTTATTTAGAAAGACTCCTCCAGAGATAATAGATAAAGTTATTTATTTAATTCAAGGTAAGCTATGGCCTGACTGGATGGGTTTACCAGAGTTAGGTGTAGCAGAGAAAACCCTAGTTAAAGCAATTGCTCTAGCAACTAATACTCCTGAGTCAAAAGTTGAAGCACTCTATAAGAAGCTTGGAGACTTAGGTAAAGCAGCAGAAGCATTAAAGAAGGAAAGAGAGAAGAGTAGTGCGGGAATGGGGCTTTTAGCATTCATACCTACTGAGAAAAAAGAGAAGCTTACAGTACTTAAAGTATACAATACTTTTACAAGAATAGCATTAGCTACAGGAGAAGGTAGTAGAGATATAAAGCTTAAGTTGTTAGCAGGTCTAATATCCGATGCATCGCCTAAGGAAGCAAAATACATTGTTAGATTTGTTGAAGGAAGACTTAGACTTGGAATAGGCGATGCCACAATACTAGAAGCTCTAGCTATAGTATATGGTGGCGGAGCACATACAAGACCCATTATCGAGAGAGCCTATAACCTTAGAGCAGACCTAGGTAATGTAGCGAAAGTACTAGCTCTTAAAGGACTTGAAGAACTAAAGGGTATAAAACCCGAAGTAGGAATACCGGTTAGACCAATGCTTGCAGAAAGACTTAGTAGTCCCATGGAAATACTTAAGAAAGCTGGAGGGAAAGCTCTAGTAGAATATAAGTATGATGGAGAGAGAGCACAAATACATAGAAAAGGAAGTAATGTATGGATTTTTTCTCGAAGACTAGAGAACATAACTAAGCAATACCCCGATGTAGTAGAATATACTCTTAAACACTTAAAAAGCAATGAAGCCATTATAGAAGGAGAAATAGTTGCATATGACCCCGATACTGGCGAGCTAAAGCCTTTCCAGGAACTAATGCATAGAAAGAGAAAACACGATATACACATAGCTATGAAGGAATACCCTGTAAAAGTATTTCTCTTCGACTTACTCTATGCTGATGGAGAAGACTATACCAATAAACCAATACTTGAGAGAAGAAAGAAATTAGAAGAAATAATTACTCCGTCAGAAGTCTTTAGAATAGCTGAGTACATTATGACTGATAACCCGGAAGAACTAGAGAAGTTCTTCTTAAAAGCTATAGAGGACGGTGCTGAAGGTGTAATGGTTAAAGCTCTTCATGGGCAAGCGATATACCAAGCAGGTGCTCGTGGATGGCTTTGGATAAAGTATAAGAGAGACTATAAGAGTGAAATGATCGATACAGTTGATTTAGTCGTAGTAGGAGCATTCCACGGCAGAGGTAGGAGAGGTGGAACCTATGGAGCTCTACTGATGGCTGCATATAATCCTGAGAAAGACGTTTTTGAAACAGTATGTAAAGTCGGGAGCGGATTTACTGATGAAGATCTAGCGAAACTACCGGAAATGCTGAAACCATACATAATAGATCACAAGCATCCTAGAGTAGTAGCTAAAATGAAGCCCGATGTATGGGTAACACCAGCTCTTGTAGCTGAGATAATTGGTGCAGAAATAACTCTCTCACCAATCCACACATGTGGAATGGACGCTATAAAACCAGGTGTAGGCATATCGATTAGATTCCCTAGATTCATAAGATGGAGACCAGATAAAGGCCCCGAAGATGCAACTACTACAAAAGAACTCATAGAAATGTATAAGAAGCAATTAAAGAAAATCACTGCATAAAAATAGAGCTTCACTACTTTACTATAATAGTAGTTGTGGCCCCTATTAATTGCCCAGGTATATTAGGCTTAAATACTACTCTCACATAACCTTTACATCCATGGGTCCCTACAATTTTTCCTTTATACATGTTGCCGTGTTTATCAACAATTTTCACTAGAGAACCAATAAATCTAGCTGCATGCCTTCTACTATCAACACCATCTATTTTCATAATTACCTGATTTGTATATTGCTGATTTGGGCCTCTCCTATAGCCAACAATTACTCCATAAACCTTCTTAGGCTCGCTCATACATTACACCCAGAGAATTATAGATTATAGAAAGTGGTTTTATAAATGTGAAGTATTAGGTGTTTAAAGGAGAATGTAGAGGATTTTAATATAGTACTATATGTTTAATAACTGTTATTGAATGTAATCTATGATGATTTTAGGTGAGAACTATGGTTATGGTTGTAGTATTCATAGGGCCTGCTGGAAGCGGTAAAACAAGTTTAGTTAAGTCATTTGGATCCTGGATTAGAAGAAACTTATTTCTTAGAGTAGCCCAGGTAAACCTAGATCCTGGAGCCGAAGAACTACCTTATAAACCAATATTCGATATTAGAACTATGTTCTCAATACGTGATGTAATGAAGAAGTATAAGCTAGGCCCTAACGGCGCATTTATAAAGGCTAGCGAATTAGTAGCTGAACAAGTAGATGTTATCTTAAGCAAAGAACCGTTTACCAATATTAGTGAATGGGATGTAGTGTTAATAGATACTCCTGGTCAAATGGAAGCATTTATATTTAGGCCTGCAGGAAATGTGTTCTTCGAAAAACTATCAAGTCTAGTAAATATAGTAGGAGTGTATGTCATTGATGCTTCAGCTATAGGGAGTCTAACAGATGCTATAACATTATGGTTCCTAGGATTACTAGCCCAAGTAAAAACAGGTATTCAAATAGTTCCTGTTGTAAACAAGATCGATGTAGCTAGGAATGTTGAATACGCTAGATTACTTATAGAAGCACCTGAAAAACTAATGGAGATAGCTAGAAATGAGAAACAGGAAGGAATATTAAGCGATCTAGCTCCTGAACTAGTGGAAATAGCACTAAAGACTAAACAAGCATTAAGACCTGTTGAAGTCAGTGCAGTAGAACTTAAAGGAATGGATGAACTATATTATCTAGTCCATGAAGCATTCTGTACATGTGGCGACCTCACTTAATTTATTACTGTATCCTACATAGTTTCCTATATTCTTCATTTAAGTCTCTTTCTTCAATTCCGCCATAAGGCTCTATTTCTCTAAATACCCTACCTTCATACGCTGACACAATAGTATTTTTATCTAGCCAACAATCTGGCGATAACCCAGCTTTTATACAAGTTTCTGCAAGAAATGTTTCTTCATCCCAACAATACTCTATAGGAACTTGTGGTAAGAGAGTGCCTTGGAACCACCCTCTCTTTACAACAAGACCGTGTCTACCTATAGTTATCATCTTGGGAAGTTCCCATCTATTATCAACATTTATTTCCTCGGGAACAGAAAGTACTGCTACTTCGAAAGTAACATACTTTATTTCATCTCTCGATAAAGGAGGAAATCTTGGATCATTGAATGCCGCTTCTAAAGCTGAGTTAATAACTGCTTCTACAAGAGGATATATAGGACGTAGAAAACCTATGCAACCTCTGAGACTACGCCGTGAATAACCATGGTAGGTCTCTATAGTCGTAAACACCATACCTAGTTTCTTTAAATGATCTGGGGTATCCTTGGGGGGCTCGATAGTTATTCCCCTAAATAATTTTTCTTCAACAGTTTTACGAGCTAACTTTACTAAGAATACCCCGTCTTCAAAACTAAGTTCTCTTGGATGAACAATTTCTTTGCTCTTCATACACGTAAACCTCTCTCTTTCCACTTACTTAGAATCGCCCTTGACTTTCTAAGAGTTTCTTCTATACCTCTCCAATGCATTCCAAGCCAATATACTTTTCCGCAACGCCTACACACCCAGAAATCCTCATGTTTCTCTAAAACCCTCTTAGGCACTTTATCAACTACTTTATCTTTTGAAACTCTAACTAGTTCTCCATTACATACAGGACATCTGCTCCTATCTAAGTCTATGAAGAGCCTTATCCCAACTTTATAAGCAATAAAAGCTAGCCTCTCCTCAATAGTATCATGTTCTAATAAAATACATCTTAACTTTCTCTTTAAAGCCCTATTACATAGACTTCTATCACGTGTTATAATTATCCTATTTTCTTCTTCAGCTATTTTTAAAATTCTCCAATCATCAATACGTTTATAGTATAGAGTATCATAGCCTAACATACGTAACCATCTAGCGACTCTACCCAACATAGTATCAACAATAAATACTGGCTCTCCCATAAAATACACCGTTAACTCTTACAATAATATTCACGTGTACATTAATATTTTCTCACATGATTGAGCAGATGAATATTATTTAGAAACGCGAGATAGTGATAATGACTATGATAAATATTTTTCAGCTAAATATTTTAGTAGATCGTGAACTGTAACTACACCAGCTAATCCGCCAATTTCATCAACAACTACTGCTCCTCTAGAGTTTTTCTCTAGAATGTATGAGAGAGCTGTAGCTACTGTATCAGTTATTCTAAGTTTTGGAGGCCTAAATCTCATAATATCTTCAACAATGAGGTGCATTATCCTCTCTTTACGGTATTTTTCAGGAACTATATCCTGGAACCTAAATATAGCATATGCTAGCTCTGCTATAGTTATATACCCTACTATCTCGTCTTTCTCGTCTAGTACAGGCATAAACGATATATTTCTATGGAGCATGTCCTGTCTAATCTTTAGCATACGATCATAAGTTCTAGCTATCACTGGTTCAGTATTCATTATGTACCTGACCTCTGTATCGTCACCGCGCAATAGCTCCAGTAGCTTCTCTCTCAAAATAATTCCTACAACATCGTATTCCTCAACTACAGGAAGGATACCTATATTATTTTTATACATTGTCTTAATTGCGTATTCTAGGGAATCACTAGGGTTGATAGTAATAGGGTTTAAACTCATAAAACTAGATACATGGAGCCTACTAGGAGTAGTTCTTCTAGTTCTTTCAGTAGCTAGTTTCAAGACTATGTCACGGCTTGTAAGTACTCCTGCCAAAACCCTTCTTTCTCTACCTTCTATAGTTCTATGCTCATAAACGACTAACTTATCGATACCATATTTTTCCATAATCTTAAATGCGTGATAGAGAGTTTCGTTTTTATCTACGAAAGGAAATTCTTTTAATATGAAATAATCTAGATTCTTCAATATTCCCACCTCTTCTTCACAACTCCGATACCAAAGTATATGAATAATACTGTGTTAAACTTAACCTTTCGAAGACGCGATAGCATATAGTATATCTCTTTCACTCACTATACCAAGTAATTCATATTCTTTTGTGACAACTAGAACTGAGCCAACATTTCGTTCATTCATTAATCTAGCTGCTTCACCTACATCACTATCCGGAGATACTGTTACTACATCCTTAACCATTACTTCTTCGACGGGTACACTGAGTATTTCTTCTATATTCCCTGATGTAGTATACTCGAATGCTTTATGTGTGCCAAAGAACTTTATAATATCCATTGCAGTCACAATTCCTTTTACAATATTATTTTCTACAACAGGCAGTCTTCTAAAACCATACTTGATCATTATTTTCATAGCATCTTTCAAAGTACTCGTAATATCTACTGTTATAACCGGAGATGACATTACATCAGATATTTTTACGCCTACATTAATTGGAGCTGAAAGATATTCTATAATATCCTTCTCCGTTATAATTCCATAAACTCTATTATCTCTAGTAAGTACTGGTAAAACTCCTATACCATGAATAACGAATTTCTCTAGTACTTTAGGAAATTTCTCATCTATATATGCAACTACAGGGTTTCTATTCATTATAGAAGATACTGGCTCGTTACGTACAGCGGAGTATACGTTAAATCCATGTCTATTAGCAACTATATTGAAGTACTCTCCGCCGCCCAAGTAGTTAACTAAGTCCATAGACACAATTAATCCTTCAAGTAGAAACTCGCCTTTAACAACAATTAGGCTGCGGTATCCTTTACTCATTTTCTCTAAAGCTTCTAATATAGGAGTTGATGAAGAAACCGTTTCTACAGGTTTTTTAGCCAGTATTTCCATATCCTCGGTCTTCCTGTATATTCTATCAGAGAAATTAGGTGTTCCATCACTTCTAAGCCATCGGTGACGCTCAGGTTTTCTATGATAACTAATTTTAGTAGGTCTAGACATGTCTTGTCCCACAATACATAATTAGGATAATCTAGTAAATAAGGTAGGAGCTACTCCGTACCTTTATTCTTTAATATATCGATAAGGTCTCTTGCAAACTCCATAATATCATAGTCCGATATTATTCCTATGATTTTATTACTTTCGACAACAGGTAAGTGGCTGATATTGTATTTCATCATTGTATCTATTACTGTTTCTACAGGAGAATCAGCGTCGATCATTATTATTGGTTTACTCATTATCCTTTTTACAATAGTCTTTCCCGGATCAGTTTCTTCAAATAGTACTGCTCTTAATATATCTCTTTTAGTTATAATACCTACTGGAGAATTATTTTCGTCAACTACAATTAATGAACCTATTCCTTCATTTAAGATATATACCGCGGCCTCCTTGATAGTACTGTTTTCCTTAATGTACTTTACTTCAGGAATCATAATATCTCTTGCCTTTAACACTCATGATCACCTTAATCTCTAATACATAAATTTATTTATTATATTTTGGAATACTTCGTTAGTTTATCTAGCAGCAATCTCTGGAGCAACGTGTCCATAGTTTATACTTACAAAGAGTATTTGGCTACCTCTGATAAGTACTCTACCATATTTAGCTGTAGGGTTACCATCAGGATCTATTTCTTCGCAGTTAGAGAGTACTACATTCATAGTGTGATCTACTAACTCAAGTACACCAATGTATTCACTGCCATCCTTTAACTTCACTAAGACTATTTGATTGACGGCGCCACGGAGATATTTTAATGGTGTGACAATTCTTTGTTGACTACCAGTATTTGTTGAAGCCATTACATGACACCTATGTATATCTGCATCTAGTGATCCTGCAGGGTTATTCCCTTGTTTATCTGGTTTCCCCAATTAGACATATTTAAGTATTTATCTTTGTTAGATATATGAAACAATCATGCTTATTACATCCAATTTCAACAAATTTTACTTTCTTCTGACCCCTAGCTATTGTATGTATTATATCTTTAGTCTTCAACTTTCTTTTTATGAAAGATATTATAGCAGAGCCTCTCTCCTTTAAAACACGTAGAGTTTCCCAAATAGCCTGTTCTCTATTAGAAACGTTATCTATTACCGTAAAAGCGTATAGATAGTCTATAGAATTATCTCTTAAAGGTGTAGACTCCCATAGTCCTTGTATTACCAGTATACGTGGATCTCTCCACACACCCTTTTCTACAAAATGGGAAAGCATGCCTGAGCTAGGTTCTATACATACATATCTATAGAAACTCTTTTTCTTTTCACTAACGTATTCAAGTAGTAAACCTGTGCCACAACCCATGTCTAGTACAGTTGATTTAGTATTTATACTAGGGAGGATATAGTCTTCGTAGACAAAATCATATTTGCTATATTGTTCCTCTCTATAGAGTTTATCATAGGTTCTTGAAGAAATATTGTATAATTCATAAGATTCATAAATAATCAAGTATACTTCTCCCTTTAAACCTATGATTCATAAGTTCTTTCTTTAGATTCCATAGTTTTTGCAGACTATATTGTTTATACTCTAGAGATAGTCTTTCTAAAGCTTCTATAGCTGATTTAGTAAATCCTGGCGCTACTAGAATACCTCTAGGTTTTACACCATAGTTCTTATAATATGATTCAACATATTTATACAGCTGATATACTGCCTCTTTTGATGCAGTAATTCTCTTTACCTCTATTATAACAGGCCTACCATTTTTATCAAAGCCAAATAAATCTATGCTTCCTACAGGGAGCTTCTTTTCTTTTTCAATAATTTTAAGCCCATCTTCAATAAGCTCGGGTTTATACATTAGCAGATCTCTTAGTTCTCCTTCATCTAAGTACATCATAAATTCTCCTGAGTCAACTAGTTTACTTATTACTACAAGCTCTATTTTATTCAAGTAAACTCTAACTATTTCTCTAGGACTTCTACGTATAGCTGTAATCTCAATACCCTTGTCACTCTTCTTTACTTCAATAGCACTTGTCTCAGGCTGCCAATTCACGGGCGAATGACCAGTAGGTCTATGGACTAGGAATGCTCCATCTTGCTTAATTATAATTAATCTTTCTCCAGTAGATAACCTAGACTCGCTTCTACCAATATAATCCACACTACATTCTCCTAGTATTATAACGAGTTTACGAGAGGCTATAGCATTACGTATTGTATCAACCAGATGCTCTAAACTAGTATCAGCACCATATACTTCTAAAATCATGTTCTATAAGCACCTACTCTCAGTAATATCCTATCTACATATACGATTATTTTAGATTTAATAAGAGACAAGTATTTTCCTGAATAATGAATACAATATATACGAGCATGTATTAACTTAATTAGAAACTAAATAGTTATCTTGAGATAGTGTAGAGAACTATAGAGTACCAGGTGAATAGAGATCGTAGAAGTGAAGCTGATCGGCTTTGACAGTATGGGTTCGCGTGGAATGGCTACAGTGATTTATACAGAGAGTCTAAAGATCTTTATAGATCCTGGTGTAAGCTATGCTCCTAAGCGATATGGTTTACCACCTCATCCAGTAGAGCTAGAGAGATTTAATGAACACTTAGACATTATTCATAGAGAAATCAGCGATTCCAATATAGTAGTTATATCTCACTACCATAGAGACCATTACTTGTATCGTAGAGGCGAAGAAGAGTTCTATAGGAGGAAAATATTGTATGTGAAAAACCCTGTTGAGAACATAAATGTGAGTCAGAGAATAAGAGCACATATACTTCTAAACAAAATGAGAGTGGGTGAAATAGCTTCTAGAGTAATATATGCTGATAATTCATCGAATGTAATCGATAAGGGGCTGCATATTACATTCTCTCCTCCTGTACCACACGGAGCCGATAATACTCCTCTGGGATATGTAGTCATGACATTGATCGATATAGATGGGTATAGGATACTACATGCAAGCGATGTCCAGGGACCGATATCGTTTAAAGCACTAGATTTCATACTAAAAAATAAACCTCATCTACTCATAATCTCTGGACCGCCCACGTATTTTGAAGGATATAAGGTCCAGAGTATAGAAATAGAGAAATCAATAGACAACCTTAGACAAATAATTACTGGCCTAGAAGAACTAGAAACCATAGTGCTAGACCATCATTTATTAAGAGACTTAGAATATAGAAAAAAGCTGGGCCAAGTATATGATGAAGCTAGAAACCATAATATAAGGATTGTGACTGCAGCAGAGTTCATGGGTAAGCCGATAGAACAATTAGAGGCTCTGAGGAAAGAACTATGGCAAAAAGAAAGCCATTAATTGTCATAGAGCATTTAGAGGAAGAATTAAGTCCCTGGTTATTACTCGAATACAGACATGCTTCATTAATAGCTGGTAGAGAGAATATAGTATTTACAAATGTACCTAAAGAATACCATAATATACTCAGCAAGTATGCTGTTAAAGTTTATGAAGAATCTATCTTAAACCTTTTCGATCACAATAAAATCCTTATACTAGATCCAGCCGCTGCTCAACGAGTTAACTCAAATGATATAGATAGAATAGATTACATCGTTGTAGGCGGTATACTTGGAGACCATCCCCCTAGAAAGAGGACATACAAGTATTTATCTAGTAAAGCACCTAGAGCGTTGAAGAGAAATATTGGTGAAGGACAATATAGTATTGATGGAGCAGTATATGTTATAACAAAGTTCATTGATACTCGTGACCTAGAGTCCATAGAATATGTCGATGGACTAACGATAAGCCATGTAGAAAATGGAGTAGTTAGGGAAATATATTTGCCATTCCGATATCCTGTAGTCAATGGAGAACCCTTGTTAGCTCCAGGTCTAAAAGAGTATTTAATATATGGTAGAATACCTAGTGAAATATTAAGTGAATTAAAAGATCCATAGAATTACCCGAGTGCACCGTAGAGTACTAGCACAATTGTTATCCAAGCTAAATAGTATGTGAGTAATCCTCTTAGGAGTAAAGGAAACCATTTACTCACTCCATAAAATACGTTAACGTAGTATATGGATGGAATGTAGAATATTCCAGCTAAAAACCATATAGTAACACTATTATCTATAAATAACACTATATTTAGTCTATACAAAATATATGCTACAAAACCATACACTATTCCAAGTATGAAGCGTAGTTTTACTATCTTATCTTCAAGCACTAGATCATACTCACTATTCACGCTAAGACACCACTATACACTAATCCAACTATAATACTTGATAATAAGTTTTAAATATAGAATAAAATAGGAGTTCCTCGAAAAATAGCCAAGAACATTCAGACAATAAATAGAGGATAAAGGATATGGTGTTAAAAAAGAAGAAGTCCATGAACACTATCGATGTGTATGCCTGGGTTAACATATATGGGAAAACACTAGAGAATACTAGGATAAACAATATATACAATGTAAAGAACAAGTATTGGTTATTCAAAATACTAACTAATGAAGGTAAAAAATTCTTAAAGATCGAGCCCGAAAAAAGGATACACATAAGCAATGCAGAACCACAACAGAAAGGCATAGATGGTTTTACGGTTATTTTGAGAAAACACATAAGAAATGGATTAATAAAAAAGGTTTCTACACTAGGTTTCGAGAGAATAGTATATATCGACGTGTACGCTCGAGGCTCATTATATAGATTGTATTTAGAAGTAATTCCCCGCGGAATACTAGCGCTTACTCGAGAAAATAAAGTAATATATTCAAGTAGATTCTTTGAAGCAAAAGATAGAGTTATAAAGCCTAAGGTGATATACACTCCGCCACCGCTACGTAAGAATCCTTTTGACCTACCAATAGAAGAGCTACGTAGATCGCTGAGCATAGGAAAAGATCTTGTCAGAGGTCTAGTAATAGGATGGGGTATTCCAGGAGAAGTAGCTGAAGAAATACTCTATAGGACCGGGTTATATGATGTAAAAAATGTAGCACCGAAAAAAATATCTTATCTAGACATAGAAGAACTTTTAACTAATTTAAGAAAACTTGTTCAAGAATCTCTTAGCAACAATGGCTACTTAGTAAAACATCCCTCTACGAACGAATACATAAGCTTTACACCTTATAATCCTCTCCTATACAAAGAAATACATGAATTTACTATAGTAGAGACAAATGACTTCAATAGTACAGTAGATGCTTATTTTACTGAATTAGAGAGAATCATTGAAATGCAGGAAAATAGAGAATTAATACTTCAAGAAGTAAGACGCTTAGATAAAAGTATTAACGATCAAGAAGAACTAATGAAAAAATATCTCGAAAAAGCAGAAAAGTTAGAGAAAGAAGCACAAATACTCGCTTTAAATTATAATATTGTACAAAATATTATAGATTGTGTAAAAGAAGCTAGAGAAGCGTCATGGAGCAAAGTCATTGAATGTTCTAATGTAATAGGCTATGATAAGAGTAAGGGGATCATACAAATAAAGATCAATGATGCAATAATAAGTTATGATATTAGATACAGATTAGATGACTATATAAGCTATCTATATAGAAGATCTGGAGAATATCGTGCAAAAGCGAGGCGCGCTAAAGAATCACTTAATAAACTCTTGTCTAAGAAAGAAGAAATTCTCAAAGGAATGAAAACCATAGTTGAAGAAGCAAAAGCTTCGATAAAACCAAGATATTGGTACGAAAGATTCCATTGGCTAATAACAAGTGAAGGATATTTAGTTATTGCCGGTAGAGACGCTAATCAAAATGAAGCACTCGTTAGGAAATACTTAGAATCTAATGATATATTCATGCATGCCGATATACATGGAGCACCGGCTACAATAATTAAAACAAGAGGTAGGAAACCAACTGATAAAACTATTAAAGAAGCTTCTGTTATAGCTGCTTGCTACTCAAGGGCATGGAAAGAAGGACTAGGATACATTGATGTCTATTGGGTTTGGGGGAATCAAGTTTCTAAATCTCCTCCTCCCGGAGAATATTTGTCTAAAGGAGCGTTCATGATCTATGGTAAGAGAAACTATGTTAAGGGAGTAGAACTAGTCTTATCCATAGGTATTGAAGAAGTATATGATGAAATCTATGGCACTTATTGGAGAGTTTTTGTAGGACCAGAAGAGCTTGTAAAGGAAAAAACTTTAGTATATGCTGTATTAACGCCAGGAGATACTAGCAAAAAAGACTTGGCCAAAT